>SKOK01000079.1 GCA_007120085.1 Bacteroidales bacterium
AGTATGGGTGTATCTTCAACGCCAAAAACGGGTGCAAAATATTTATTCCAGACATCCACGGCGATATCCATTGTTTTTTCCTTGAGCTGCTGTGGGGTGGCATTGGGGTTGTCATACATCCACCGCCACACGCCCATGTCAACGAGCGAAACGCCCATGATCTCATAGGTGCCCCAGAGGATATCAAGCGTTTTGAGATATTCGAGACGGGGATCATCAGACTTCATCCCAAGGAGCTCGAGATCGCGTGTCTGGAAAATAAACGCCAGCGCTTCAGTGAAAGCGGTGTTGGGAATGCCGTTGAGCATGTAATGATCCACATCGTGCAGGCTGATGGTTTGCTCAACATTATGCCCCAGCTCGTGTGCTGCGATGTTGAAACCGTTGTATGTCATGCCTTCGCCGGCGATGCGCGTGCGCAGGTGTGAATATTGTGAGCGCATCTGTGCTCCCCAGGCGTGGCCAGCGCCCCTGGCGCCCTCCACAACGATCTTTGAAGAGATCCCTTCAGCACGCTGCCGGCTATATCCCAGCTTCATCAGCAGATCGGGCATTCCTTCCTCGAGCGCTGCAGCATCAGGATATTTTTCTCGCACCACCCTGTCGAGCTCAGCCTCGGGGATGCCACTGCGGGCCTTAAAACCGTCATACCAGATATCAAAAGGTTCAAGATCACGCCCAAGCCTTTTTGCAATCAAGGCGCCAACCTCTTTGATCACCGGGTCGCTCACCAGCTCAACAAAAATGGCCTCCACCTCGTCCATGCTCAGCTCCAGGCCTTGCTCGAAAGCGCGTTCTATGGCCGTAGGGTAATTAGGCGCATAAGGATCGGCAGCACTGCTCGCCTGGAAATTGTCAAGGAGGTGCTGATAGCGGGTATTCGGCTCAGGATCAACATCAAGGGCCTGTCCATCCTGCATCACAACATTGGTGTAAGGATTCCATTGTACATCGTCGTTATTGATCACCCTGGCCGGTATGCTCTGGTCAATGATGCGCTGCATCACCTGGTAAATCATCCTTTGCTTCTCCAGCCCTTCCGGCGTGCCGCCGTAGTTGGCTTTCAGCTCATCACGCAAGCCCCAGTGGGTAATCAGCCGCAAATGATCAGGGAACAGCTTATCACCTTCATCATTGACAAGCTGGCCCATGATGACATTGTATTCCGAAACATAATTGTCGGCATCGGTGCCGACGCGCGACATCTCCTGGTTGATGCGGGCCGGTACACGCGAGGTAAAGATATCGCCCATGCGGGCATAAGCCCACTGCATCCGATCCCATTCAGCACCAAGCTTGTTTTTTTCTTCCAGTGAATAAAACGGGAAATTCAGGATTGTAAGGAAGGCGACCTTGTTTTTATAGAAGTCTTCGGCGAGATGCGCTGATGGTGCATAGCTTCCAAACAAAACATCCACCGGTTTGATGGGTCCCCAGTCAAGATGCAACGGTTTCATCAGCTCAAGCATCATCTGGTTGAAATGACCCCAGATATATTCATAATTGCGTGAAAGCTTTTCAAAAAGCTCCTCACGCTGCGCATCGTTGCCGTGGTAGTTGGCCAGGCAAAACTCAGCAAATGCTTCCGCACTGCCATCTTCAGCAGTCCATAGGGCAGCAACCTGTGTGGCACCCCGCCTGATCATGTTCGCCCGTTCTTCTCCATGTTTCTCAATCAATTGGTTAACAACATGCTCAACTGTCTTTGCTGGAATAACACCCATATCTTTCTCGTGTTTTTTATCACTGCCGGCATCGCACCCTGCAATAAGCAGAAAAACCGCAGTGATTGTCAATAAATACATTTTATTTTTCATGGTCTGTTTGTTTAAATGGTTTAAAATCAAAACAGCCACAAATATATGTAAATTCTTTTCTGTTTTGACAGGTCAGAATTCATTATCATATGGGAAAACAAACAAACTCAGGGATCGTTTGTTTGTTTAATAGAGCCAAAATGCATATATTTGCCATTGGCATTGGATGTCGGTCTTTATTATCATATAAAACATAAATCACAAACTATTAACCTTTAACTTTATATTATCATGTCAAGCTATCACGAACCAGTAGAAGAATTATCACAGGAGGCGCGTAATTTTTCGCGTGCTTTAAACAGTTTAAAAGAAGAGATTGAAGCGGTTGACTGGTACCACCAGCGCGTAGTAACCAGCAACGACAAGGATTTAGCGGCCATTATGGCGCACAACCGCGACGAAGAGATCGAGCATGCCTGCATGACGCTCGAATGGTTGCGCCGGAACATGCCCGGCTGGGATGAGGAATTGCGCAACTGGCTTTTCAAGGAGGGTGACATCATGGGGGCTCATGGCGACCACGATCATGACGATCATGATGATCATTCTGAAGGAAGCTCAGACTCATTAGGAATTGGAAAAATCAAATAAAAAAAGGAGGAAAAACAATGGATATTTTAAGAAAATCACTGGCACCCATTTCGGATGCCGCATGGAAAGAGATAAACGAAACGGCTGTAGATGTTTTGACTTCCGTTTTGTCAGGGCGTAAGTTCCTCGACGTGGAAGGACCAAAAGGCTGGGATTATGCAGCTTTGTCAACCGGACGCATCGCCGTGCCGGCCAACCAGAAGGGTGCAGTAAAATTTGGCACACACCAGGTTTTGCCGCTTGTGGAAGCACGCGTACCCTTTGAGCTGAACATCTGGGAGCTCGATAATGTGGCGCGCGGCGCCGAGGACATTGACCTGGGTGCAATGGAAGACGCGGCCCGCGAGATTGCAAAGTTTGAAGAAAGTGCAATTTATGAAGGTTTCAAAGCCGGTCAGATCGCCGGGCTCAAGCATAGCTCTGATTATGAGCCAATGTCATTCCCGGCAGCAAATGAAGAGATTGCCGGCGTAGTGGCTACGGCCGTTTCCAAATTAAAGGCAGCCTCTATCGAAGGACCGTATTCGCTCATTCTGAATACAGAAAAATGGCAGAAGATTCATTCTTATGTGAAAGGTTATCCGCTGCGCAAGCAGCTTGAAAGCCTGCTTGGCGGCAAAATCATCATGGCACCCTATGTGAAGGATTCCTACCTGGTATCAGAACGGGGTGGTGACTTCCGCCTGGTGCTTGGTCAAGACCTGTCAATCGGCTACGAGTCGCATAACAACAAAACCGTACAGTTGTATTTTACAGAGTCGTTTACCTTCCAGGTGATTGACCCTGCTGCCGTACTGGTAATAAAATAAGGTTACACGTGTTTTGACGGGTATGGTTTTTTTACCCAATTAGAAATTGAGCTGGTTAGCTAATGTGACAATTAGTTAATCAGCTCATTTTTCAAAATGGGATTCCATTGTCTGCTTAAACTCGCTCATCGTCATATCATACCTGGGCGTAAGGCTATTCCTTCCGGGAAAGTTCTCCATATGCAAGGTGCTTGTTGGGAATGCAAAGCGTACTCCGAGCCTTTCGGCGAGGCGCACGATCTCGATAAGCACCTCGTGGCGGGCTTTCAGCTCTTCTGGCCAGGTGGGCACGGCAAAGAAGATGTAAAACATGATCCTCAGGGAAAAGTCACCCATCTCGTTAAACTCCACGATATAGAAGTCTTTCCGGGTTTTGGAATGTTGCTCCACAATTTTGCGCAAGCCCTGCACAAATACTTCAATGAGGTCGGGCGGTGTGTCGTAAGTGATGGCAATGTGCATGAAGAAGCGGCGGAATTCACGCAACCCATGATTGTCGATGGCGGAGTCTGCCAATTGGCCATTGGGAACGTATTGCAATGAGTTGCGGAATGTCCGGATACGTGTTGAGCGAAAGCCAACCTCCTCCACTGTACCGTCAATCTCTCCGCTTGTGATCCAATGACCTACAGAGAATGGCTTATCAATAAAGATCATGAGTGATCCGAAGAAGTTTTTCAGGGTGTCCTGGGCGGCGAGTGCCACGGCCAGGCCACCAATTGAAAGGCCTGCGAGCAGCGCAGTGATATTCACATCAAGGTTTTGCAGTATGAAAAGGCCACCGACAATCACCACAAATACCCGGAGCACTTTCCTGATGATAGGAATGACGTGATCATCAAGGCCTGAGTCTTTCCTGCCGGAAAGCTTCTCAAGATATAAAGAAAAGACATCAACAAGCTTGTAAAACACCAGGGTGGCAAAAAACGGGAGAATGGCTTTGAAGAAAAAAGTAAAATACTTAGCCAGTTCTACCGGAAACTGCAATAGGGGGAATGCCACCATGATGAAGACAAATACGACGAACATGCTGAGCGGTTTGGCCACGGGCAGCAGGTATGGCCTAACAAGCCTGTCGTATCCCAGCTGGTGTGCGCCTCTATAAAGAAGACGACTCAGGATAAAACTGAGCAGTTTGTGAATCAAAAAACTGAATAAGATGATCAACAGAACACCCAGGTGTTGCCACAGGTACAGGCCAACAAAAGTTCGGGTACCAGCATATGGAAACAGGTTGATCAGCAGGTCGGGGCCAAATGGAAATACTTCACGATGCAGCTTGTCGATTGCGCCTATGCTCTCACGGCTATAGAGCCAGCGGTTGTCTTGCTTCACCAGGTAAATCTCCGGCAGATGGCGTGTGGGGAGGTACAGGTTTAGTCCGCTTATGGTATCGGTGTAATTGGGTTCACGGGGTGCATCCTTCGTGTTAATGAAGTAGCCCTTCCCATCAAAAACCTGTTTGAGCCTGACGGCATATTCACGTGCATCCTCAAGCCTGACATCAGGATACATGAAAACCTGGGCCGCCTTTTCGGGGTCATAGCTTTCAGGCTGCAAGAAATAAAGGTGTGTCCGGAGGGCGTGAAAGGGAGTGCTTAGATTGACTGATACAGTCTCCGGTGAAAGGTTGTCATCAAAGCCTGTTTGATCTTGCGCAAGATTGCCGAATAGGTTAGTTTGGTGCAAACAAAATAGCAACAAGGAAAAAATCAAAGACTTTTTCATAATATTTATTTTTAAAAAGTGCAAAAAGGGGCAACAAAGGTATTGCATTTTGATGTAAAGAAAAAAATAATCTAAGGGCTCATCTTAATATGAACCGAAAAGTGGAATGCCTTCTGGAAAAATTTTAAACAGTATGGGCTATTTTGCCTGTGGGATGCAGAGCTCCTGGGCGGCAGGCTTGCTGATGATTTCACCCATCCGGAAAAGGATTTCGAGGTATCCGTCAAGGTTGTCAAGATAGATTTCTGATGTTAACGACATCGGCATAATGTTCATTTTTGTGGCCACGGCTTCATCTATACCAGCGGCTTCGGCAAGTATCTTCCTGGCTTGCAGTGGTCTTTGGCGAATAAAGAACACTGCCCTGTCGATGGCGGCATAAAAACGTTTTGCTGCCTCAGGGTTATTGCGCGCCCAGGCTGCATTCACTGCCCCAACGCCGATGGGAGACTCATCATATTGCAAAGCATACAGCGACGTGGATATCTGTTCAAAGCCATACTTTACAATCCCTTCGGTTAGCTCCGGTTCATAGGCGAACAAGGCATCGATGTCTCCATCCGCCAGTGCCTGCAACTGATCTGCGGGCTTTATCTGCAAGCTGACAGGCAGTTCACGGCCGGGATATATCTTTTGAAAAAGCGTTTGCAGGGTCACCTCTGCGGTCGTTCCCGGGAAAACGCCAACCTTCACTCCGGCAAGCTTTTCAAGGCTTCGGATATTTGAACCGGGCTTAACCAGCATACCATCGAAGCCGTTTTCTGCGGTAATGATGCTGCTTGAAAAGATGAGGGCATTGCCCGGCCTGTTAACAAGCTGATCGAGCAGCGGAACAACAGCCAGTTCAATGGCAATGTCAATATCGCCCAACACGACTTGTTCAGCCAAGGCATTGCTCGTGTTGATCCGAAGGGCTTCAACCTGCAGGCCTTCTGCTTCGTAAAAACCCTGGTCGAGGGCAACGAAGTGTGTCAGGCTGGAAACCATTGGCAGGTAGCCTACGGTTATTTGGAATTCAGGTTTAATGTCATTTCCCTGCTCTTGCCTTTGTTCTGCGCAGGCTGTCAGGCAAAGCATAACAACGAATGCAACAAGCAGCAATGTGATTCTCCGATGGTTTTTCATGGTGCTAAGGTTTTGGTTTTACAAATCACAAAAATCTAATTCTGCAATTTACAAAAAAACCTGATAAAATACGAGCCACTAATTGGTTATTGCTGTTTCACGATCCTTGCAACGCCTCGTTCCTCTCCTGCTGTAATTCCCATCAGACACATTCCTGGTTATCGCGTTTCGATGCTAAACAGCTGTCGTGTCTTAGCAACCAAATCGCTGAAGCTGTTGCTTTCTAGGGTTTGGTTTTTGTTAGTGGTGTAGTGCCCGGTCAAAGGAACCTGACGGGTTTACACTGCAAGCAAGTAAATTTTCCAAAAAAATCATAAAATTTTGTATTGGATGTATCGTCAAAAAGGCATCAATTAGTTAAAACCCTTTACAGCTGGGTCATTTCGGCACACAAAACCGCATTTGGATATTTATATATTTGTTTATCTTTGTATATATTCTTATGTATAATTTAACATTGAAAAGCATGAAACACCGAGTTACTTTACTGATTACGCTTTGGCTGCTGGCTGCAGGTTCCTTTGTTTTTGCGCAAACGGCAACACCAACAGCAACACTGCCCGATAACTATGATGATGCTGATGCTGGAACAGACGCTAACCCATATCAAATTGCCACCTGGCAAAACCTTTACTGGCTTAGTCAGAATTCCGACTACTGGGATGATCATTTTATTCAGACTGCGGACATAGACTTCGGAACTGCAAGCCCAACCATACAGGAGTGGGATGATGAAAAAGGCTGGACGCCGATTGGTTCGTTTTGTCCGATCGAAGAAACTGAAAGCCCTTTCAGTGGTGTATTTGATGGTGGTGGTTATTCCGTTATTGGCCTGTTTTCATTGAGACTGGGTGATTACCTGGATGATCCCGGAGATGAACAACCCCCGGAGGTTTGCCCGGATGCATCATCCGCACTTTTTGGTTTTATCCTGGATGCCGAGATCCGCAACCTTCATCTTGAAGATGTTGAAATCTATGCAGCAGAAGGGGCCGCCTCCCTGGTTACTCTTGCTGTAAACAGTACCATTGAAAATGTATCTGCCACTGGACAAGTAACCGGACTTTTTCTTGTTGGTGGTTTATTCGGCGTGGCTGATGGTTGCAACATCATAAATGCATCCAGTGCAGCAGATGTGATTGGTGCCGCCTACTTAGGCGGACTTGTTGGCTTATCTTTCAACAGCGATTTTCAAAATTCCGCTGCAACAGGTGATGTTACTGGTTTTATCTTTGAAGAAGGAGAAGGCCCTTTCGGTCCTTTGAATATCGCCGGTGAAAGATTGTCTGATGTGTTTTCCGGTTCAGAGCGAGTAAATAGATTCATCTCAAATGCAAACAACAGGGACAATGGTCCTGGTGAGCCTATATTCCCCTTTAGCGGGTTTCTTGTTGGCGGCTTTGCCGGATTATTAGACGTCGGCACCATTGAAAGGTCTTCCAGTTCGGGAGATGTTCAAGGAGGTTTCGGAGCAGGAGGCTTTGTAGGTGGTGCAACCGGAATGATCATCAAAGAGTCATTCAGCACGGGCGATGTGCTAGGGACAGAAGAGGGTGCCGGTGGCTTTGCCGGTTTTGTATTCTCCACCGAAATCCATAACTCCTATCACCGTGGAGATGTTGTGGGGAATGACGTTGTGGGTGGTTTTATCGGTGGCGCCCAAGGAACGGCAACCATTACTTTTTCCTACAGCGCGGGTGCTGTTACAGGGACTGACAGAGTCAATGGCTTTGTGGGTTTTAATGATGATGAGTTTCCTGAAGATGAACTTGGGTTTCGTGGAGATGAACTTTTGATTGAGAACTCTTTTTGGGATGTGGACACGGACGGGATTCCCGGAACAACTAGCGGAGATGATAATGAAGGAGCCATTGGAAGGAGCACACTTGAAATGCAAAGCATTTTCACTTTTGATGACGTAGACTGGTCGATACAGTCAGATCCGGATCGCCCGCGTGACTACCCTTTGCTGACCTGGCAGCTTGACACCAACTCCCCATTATGGACCATGGGTACAGGTGACCCGGTGGCTGTTCCGGTCTCGGGTTGGTCAGTCCTGCTAAGCTTCCTGCTGGTAGGCTTTTCCGTTGCCATATTCACAATCAAATCCCTGCGATAAGGCAGTTTTTCCGCCTGGGTGTCTTTGATATCCAGGCCGTTTTGCCATCCATATTCCTGCCATTTATTATTTACCTTTGCCCTGGCGAGCCCCCGGAGTGGGTGATCACTTGCATGCATAAGGCTACATAAAATAAACACCAAGGGAATGAGCCATACGAATAAACTGTTTAAGGTGATCCGCTATGACATGCCAGAGCCTGGCCTGGACCTGGCGGATGAGCGCGTGAAGGAAAGACTGGTATCAGAAACTGAATACGATGCGCGCTGGGGCAAGGTGATACGCGACCGGCAATATGGCAGCGATGGACAATTGGAGCAGGAGACAGAATATGCCTACGATGACCAGGGCTTCCTGATCCGGGAGGTGCTCCGTGAAGGCGATGGGGAGGTGATGGAGGAGAAATCCTGGGAGGCGGACGAGCAGGGCCGGATCGCACGGCAGTTCCTGCATTATGCAGACGGGTCAAAGGATACCATTGAACACGAGTACAATGCAAACGGTCAGCTGATCAAGAAGGTCACGATGGATGAGGACGGGGAAGTGGAGGAAACAGAGGTCTTTGTTTATGACAGTGGCCGCCTG
>SKOK01000013.1 GCA_007120085.1 Bacteroidales bacterium
GATACCCTGAACTGGAATCCCTCAGCTTATGACCTGGCTACATTGTGGCTCGAAGAAGAAGGATACAGCATCCGTGAAAAGCTGGCCATGCCTATTGGACAAAAGATGATAGCCGACCACCAGGGCATGACAATCACCGAACAGGAGGAACATTTCCTTGAAGCATACCTGGTGACAGTGGCCGAAAGGGGACCGGGTGAACTGAAGGCCGTACCGGTAAATGCCATGATATTCTGGGGTCTGGGAATACTTATGGCTTTAGCTTTGGTCGATCTCCTCATTACAAAAAAAATCAAATTCAAAGTGCTGCATATGATGATCCTGGTTATTGGACTTGTCGTGCACATGCAATACGCCGTTGCTGAAAGCCGCAACCTTGGCCGCACCGAAGGCTATGCCCCTGACCAGCCCATCAAGTTTTCACACCTGGTGCACGCCGGAGAGCAGGACATTGACTGTCAGTATTGTCACTCAATTACTAAGTTCAGCCCCAGCGCCGGGATCCCGGGCAACAACACCTGCCTGAACTGCCACAATGTGGTGCGGGAAGGAAGCAACTCCGGACGTTTTGAGATCAATAAGATACATAGAGCAGAGGCATCTGGCAGAGCCGTGGAATGGATCAGGATACACAAGCTACCTGATCACAGCTTTTTTAATCACTCGTTGCACGTAAATGCTGGTGGTGTTGAATGCCAGGACTGCCACGGCCCCGTTGAAACAATGGACATTTTAAAGCAATACGAAGACCTGTCGATGGGCTGGTGTTTGACCTGCCACCGCGACAGCCACGTGGACTTTACAGACAACCCATATTATCAAAAATATGAACGTTTGCACGAAATGATGCGCAATGGCGAAATCGATGCTGTTACCGCAGCAGAGTTAGGCGGGGAGGATTGCATGAGTTGCCACTACTAGAGGTTGGAGGCTGGAGGTTAGATGTTAGAGGTTGGAAGAGAAAAGTAAAAAGGTTGCGGTGCAATGATTGAACGCTGGAACATAATAGTTAGCACAGGGCTTGACCTGTCAACCATAAACAGAAACAAATGAAAAAAGAATACTGGAAAACCCTTGAAGAGCTGCAGGGTAATGTTACAGAAACACCACAAGAAACCGGCTCTTCAACGCCCCTTGAAATACTTGCAAATGATAAGAATGCAACATCCTCATCACGAAGGGATTTCCTGAAATGGTGCGGTATCAGCTTTGTTTCGGCCACAGTAATGTCTGCTTGTGAGAATCCGGTTAAGAAAGCCATCCCCTACCTCAACCAACCGGAAGAAGTTGTTCCGGGCAAGGCTTTGTGGTATGCCAGCACCTATCAGCAAGGCAATGAGTATTGCCCCATCCTGGTAAAGAACCGCGATGGCCGGCCGATCAAAATTGAAGGTAACACCTCATCCACCATCACCAAAGGGGGCACCAATGCACGCGTTCAAGCCTCGATATTAAGTCTTTACGATAACGGCGCCCGGTATCATCACCCAATAAAGAACGGACAACGCACAACCTGGCAGGATGCTGACCGGGAGATAAAAAGCCTGCTGGATACTTATACCGCAGAAGGTAAAAAGATGGCCATTGTATGCCCTACCCTGCTGAGCCCAGCCACAAAACAGCTTATTGATGATGCAGCCAATAAATACACAGGCTTAGAAGTCATCAGCTGGGATGCCATCTCTTACGAGGCCATCAGGGCAGCACACCTGGCAACCTTCGGCACGGATGTGTTTCCTGAATATCACTTTGACAAGGCAAAGCTGATCGTGAGTTTTGGTGCCGACTTCCTTGGCACCTGGGTGGCACCAACGATCTTCAGCCGTCAATATGCCTCGATGCGTAAAATAAACGAGGAAAACCCAAATATGTCGCGGCACATACAATTCGAAAGCACTTTTTCCATCTCCGGTGCCAGTGCTGACGAACGTATTCCCGTAAAACCGACAGAAGAAATACGCATCCTGGTGGCCCTGCACGATGCAATTGCACGAGCCACCGGAAGGAGTACACTTCGTGCCCAGTCTGTTGATTATGATGTTGATACCCTTGCAGGAGAGATCCTGGAACATCGCGGTGAAGCACTCATTGTTTCAGGTCAGGATGATATCAATTGCCAGATGATTGTAAATGCCATCAATGAAATGGCAGGCAGCTACGGCAACACACTGACAACCGGAAACCCGCTAATGTCCGGACACGGCAACAACAGCAAATTCGAAAGCTTTGTTGCTGATTTTCAGCAGGGCCAATATGCTGCGGTCATGTTTTACGGAACCAACCCGATGTATCATTATCACAATCCGGAAGCGATTGCTCAAGGCATTGAAAAGACGCCACTTAGCATCTCATTTGCCATTAGCAAAGATGAGACGGCAGAGGTATGCTCTTTTGTCTTGCCGGACAACCACTTCCTTGAATCCTGGAACGACGCCATGTTCAAGCAGGGGTGCTACAGCCTGGCTCAGCCAGTCATACATCCACTCTTTAACACAAGGCAGGTACAGGACACTTTCCTGAACTGGATGGAGCGTGAAACAAATTTCCAGGAGTACCTAAAAGACTACTGGCAGGAAGAATTGTTTCCTAAGCAAGACCTTCACCGCACCCCTGAATCATTCTGGACACATAGCCTTCAGGAAGGGGTTTTTGAAACGGCCACCGGTCCCCAGCTGATGCTTTCATTTGACAACACAGGACTTTCTGGTGCCATGCAAAAGCTTAAAGCAAGCGTTGAGAGGGCAGGCAACATTGAATTCATCGCCTACCCCCACCTGGCCCTTGCCGACGGAACCAATGCCAACAACCCATGGCTGCAGGAAATGCCTGATCCCATCTCCTCTGTCACCTGGGACAACTACGCAGCAGTATCACCTGCTTTCGCAAAATCGAATAACCTCAGCGACGGCGATGTCATCAGCATCAATGAGAAGCTGGAGCTTCCAGTATTGATACAACCGGGTCTGGCAAACGATTGCATGGCCATCGCCCTGGGTTACGGCCGAACCATGGCTGGTAAAGCTGGTGATTATGTTGGTGACAATGCTTTCAGGCTAACGCATTGGGATGGGACGAACCGCGTGCTGTCAGGCACAGTCAATAACTGGCAAAAAACATCGTCAGGGCATCAGTTTGCCCGCACCCAGATGCATTTCTCGATGGAAGGACGTGCTATCGTCAGAGAATCAACGCTCGACAAATACAGACAAGACCCAGCTGCAGGCAATGAGCTTCGCGCATATCATAAAAAACACGCTGTAACGCTTTACCCCGAAGACCATTACGATGGTCACCACTGGGCGCTGATGGTTGACCTGAATGCCTGCACCGGCTGTTCCACTTGTGTAATTGCATGCCAGAGCGAAAACAACGTGCCTGTTGTTGGAAAGGATGAGGTCAGGCGCCGCCGCATCATGCACTGGTTACGCATCGACCGTTATTACAATGGTGATGCAGCAAACCCGGAAGTCGTTTTCCAGCCACTGATGTGTATGCACTGCGACCATGCGCCCTGCGAGAATGTTTGCCCGGTAGCCGCCACCACACATAGCAAGGAAGGCATCAACCAGATGACATACAACCGCTGCGTCGGCACGAAATACTGCATCAACAACTGCCCATACAAGGTACGACGGTTTAACTGGTTTGCGTATGCACAAAATGAAGCCTTTGACTATCACCTGAACTCCGATTTCGGACGGATGGTGCTGAACCCTGATGTTACAGTTAGAGAACGGGGAGTCGTTGAGAAATGCTCGTTCTGCATACAGCGCATCCAGGAAGCAAAAGCCATGGCAAAGAACGAAAGACGACAGCTTCAGGATGGTGAGGTCGTTACCGCCTGCGCACAGGCCTGTCCGTCCAATGCACTGGTCTTTGGCGACTTGAACGACAAAAACTCCAGGGTGGCACATCTGATGAAAGACCCCCGCAATTATCACCTGCTGGAAGAGCTGCACACACTGCCATCGATCGGATATCTCACAAAAATCAGGAATAAGAAACAATAAACAACAAACCCCATTAAATAGCGCGTACCTCGCATTTAACAGGGTAAACAAAGAACCAAAACCAACATATAATGATCACAAACCTGGACATCTCGCTCGTGAAGGGCAGAAAAAGTTACAGCCAGATCACTGAAGAGCTGCTGGCAAACACTGAAGGGAGACCGCCATTGTGGTGGCTGGCTGCCTTCGGACTTGGTTGTTTGGCGCTGGCATTCGGTGGCTGGGCTTTCTATATGTCACTTAGCCAGGGTCTTGGCACCTGGGGAATCAACAACAGCGTTGCGTGGGGCTGGGACATCATCAACTTTGTGTGGTGGATCGGTATCGGTCACGCAGGGACGGCTTTTACCATCTTTTTCCTGGTTTTCAGGCAGAAATGGGCCGGATCCATTAACCGGTCAGCGGAAGCAATGACAGTTTTTGCCGTTATGTGTGCAGGCCTGTTTCCCCTGATCCACATGGGAAGGCCCTGGCTGGCGTTTTACATCCTGCCCTATCCGAACACTCGGTTGCTGTGGTTGAATTTCAACTCACCCCTGTTCTGGGACGTGCTGGCCATCAGCACCTACCTCATCATGTCTCTTACGCTTTGGTACCTCGGCATGGTGCCTGACCTTGCCACCATTCGCGACCGCACCAAAAACAAATTCCGCAAACTCATCTATGGCATCTTCAGCCTTGGCTGGGACGGCTCTCTTTACACCTATAACCGTTACGAAACCCTTATGAAGCTGCTTGGTGGTCTGGCAGCACCTCTCGTTATTTCCGTGCATACCATCGTGGCCCTCGACTTTTCAATTTCAGTGCTGCCCGGCTGGCATGCCACCATACTCCCACCCTATTTTTTCGTGGGTGCCATTTTTTCTGGCTTCGCAATGGTCCTCACGCTCATGATACTGATGCGCAAAGCATTCCCAATTGGCGACTATGTGACCGAAAAACATATCGACAATATTGCGCACGTGCTCAAATACGGCAGTATGGTAATTGGCCTTGCCTATGCCACTGAACTCTTTATAGCCTGGTATTCAGGGGTTGAATACGAAATATACACCTTCTTTAACGCCAGGGCCAGCGGCACCTTCTCTACAGCCTTCTGGATCATGGTATTCTGTAACGCGATTGCACCGCAAGCATTTTGGTTTAAGAAAGCCAGGAAAAACCTGGTGATTCTGTTTGCCATCTCAATAATCATCAACATTGGGATGTGGTATGAACGATACATCATCATGGTATCATCGCTGGCCGAAGACTTCCTGCCATCCAGCTGGGTCGCATATCATCCCACCCTGGTTGACATTGGCATTTTTGTGGGAACGTTTGGACTATTCACGGTAGGCATGTTGCTATTCGTTCGCTTCATACCCATCATTGCCATCAATGAAGTCAAACCCATCGCACGTCTTGGTAAAGACAATAACACCAAAAACGAAAAGGAATGAACACAAAACACATCATAGGGGTCTTTGATAATGAAGACAATTTGCTGAAAGCGATCAAACATCTAAAGCAGAAGCGCGCAAACATTAAAGATGTTTATGGCCCGGCAACAAACCACGACCTCATCAAAGCTTTCACGCGGGAATCGCTGCTCCCCTACCTGTCTGTTCTCATTGCCATCGGAACCATCATTGGAGCGTTTGGCTTTTTGTACTATACTTCCGTAATTGATTATCCTTTGCGCTACGGCGGCAAACCTTTGTTTAGCTTCCCACCAATGGTGGTGATCATATTCCTGTTAACAATACTTGTTACGGGAGGTCTCACAGTGATGGCCTTTCTGGGCCGGAACCAACTATTTCCAGGGAAAGAGCCGGTTATGATAGACCCGCGCGCCAGCGACGACAGGTTTTACCTCGTAATGGATCAAAACTTCAATCCAGAAGAGATTAAAAAATGGATAGCTGATAGCGGCGCTGAAGAGATCATTGAAAAAGAAATTGATGCATAATTAGACATATTTGCAATGGCAATACAATTTAAATATAAAAGCCTGGCCCGAATGACATCCCTGGTGGTAACATCGGTGATATTTGTTTTTTTAATGGGCTGCGACAGGACGCGAATGGACAAAGGGTATGAATATTTCCCTGATATGGCTCATGGTCCTGCATACAAGACATACAGCGAAAACCCGGCCATGGAAGATGGAAAGACCATGCGTTACCCCGTAGCAGGCACTGTGCCGCGCAACATCATCCCTTACGCCTACGAAGCCGACCTTGATGGCAGAGAGATGGCCGGCCGTGAATTGTTTAACCCGCATGCCATCACCGAAAGGCTCTTAGAGGAAGGGGAAGAACTATACGCCATTTTTTGCTCCAACTGCCACGGAAAAGCCGGTGACGGCCTTGGGAGTTTATTCACTGGTGGTTCCTATGTAATCCCGCCAAGCTCGCTGATCTCTGAAGAAGCAAAAGCGTATTCGCAGGGAGAGATCTACCATGTGATCAGTGCCGGCTGGGGGGTGATGGGTGCACACGCACCGCTGGTAAGACCCGATGACAGGTGGAAAATCATTGCATTTATTGAAGAAGTGTTGCAAGCCCAGTAAAACATTATCCATGATGGAAAATACATATACCATATCAAACAAACTCAAAGCCCTTGCAGGTGTACTGATCCTTATCGGCGCAGTTGCCATTGTCCATGGCTTCATGAGCGATCCTGCCCGCACCTGGAACAACATCCTGCTCAACAACATGTATTACATAAGCATATCCATGGGTGCATTGTTGTTTTTCTCATTGCAATACATTACCAACTCCGGATGGTCTGCACTCTTTCAGCGCATACCGCTGGCCCTCGGTGCCTGGCTGCCTGTGGGTGCCCTTTTCATGCTGCTGCTTTATTTCGGACTGCCCGACATTTACAAATGGGCGCAACCCGGCATCACCGAAACAGATAAGCTCATCGCACACAAACAACCCTTTCTGAATGTGCCTTTCTACATGATACGCATTGTGCTGTATTTTGCCATGTGGCTTGGCCTGTTTGTCGTATTGCGCCGCTATGCACTCAGGGAAGACAGCACCACGGACTTAACGCCCTTTTCAAAACTGCGGTATTACTCAAAAGTATTCATCTTCGTAGCGGCTTTCTTCTTCTCTCTCGCAGCAATGGACTGGATCATGACCATTGACGCCCATTGGTACAGCACCCTGTTTGGATTCAGGGCTGCCGTTACCAGTATTTATTATGCCGTGGCGGTCATCATATTGATCATATTCTGGCTGCGTCGCCTGGGATTTTTCGGTGAATTTAATGACGCTCACCGCCACGACTTTGCCCGCTACCTGTTTCGCTTCAGCATCGTCTGGGGCTACTTGTGGTTTATGCAGTTCCTGATCATTTGGTATGCCAATATCCCTGAGCTTACTGCCTACTACTATCCGCGCTTCATTGGCGAATGGAGGGTGTTGTTTTACTCGGAACCCCTGATTAACTTTGCCATCCCTTTTATTGTCATGATGTCAGATGATGTTGGAAAAAACAAAATCGTAATGAAAACCATCAGCATTCTGCTTATCTTTGGGCTATGGATCAGTCTGTTTTTGCAGATCATGCCGGGCAGCACGGGCTTACTGAGATTCGGTTTCATTGAAGCTGGTAGTTGGCTGGGTTTCACCGGATTGTTTTTATTGCTCGTTTTCTCAGCCCTCGGCAAAGCGCCACTGACCCCAAAAAATCATCCACAGTTGCACGAAAGCATCCACCATCACATTTAAAAAAAACATTATGCACACAAAACAAAAAAAACTGTTGTTCTTTGTCTTTTTCACCGTCCCATTTTTTCTTACCGCCCAAAGCCTTGAACCAACAATGCGGACAGATGTGGAAATTGGCATTGAAGAGCGACTGGATGAATACATCCCTGATGACATCTACCTCATTGACACCGAAGGCAATCATGTCAGGCTATATGACATGCTCGACAAGCCTACTGTGATTGCCCTGGTATATTACCGTTGCCCTGGTATCTGCAGTCCCTTCATGGGGGCAATGGCAGAGGTTGTTTCACGCTCTGATCTGGAACCTGGCATTGACTACCAAATACTTAACATCAGTTTCGACCCGCGTGAGGGGCCTGAACTGGCCAGGACAAACCGGAACAACTACCACAACCTGCTCACCAGGAACATCGACCCCGAAGGTTGGCGATTCTTTGTAACTGACAGCCTTAATGCAGCGAGGATTACCGACGCCGTCGGGTTCAGGTATAAGCGCGCAGGGCTCGACTTTCTGCATACGGCCGCCATGATCTTTGTTAGCGATGAGGGAAAGATCACCCGTTACCTGCACGGCACCTACTTTCTACCTATCGACCTCAAGATGGCCGTTGTGGAAACGGCAGCAGGCCGCTCAGGACCGTCGTTCAGCAGAGTGCTGGCCTACTGCTATTCATTTGACCCTGAAGGTCAACGATATGTTTTAAATATAACAAAAATAGCCGGTACACTTATCCTCTTTTTCGCCCTTGTGATCTTTGGCGGACTGGTGATATTCCGGCCAAAAAACAAACGTACTGACAGGGCTTGACCTGTCAAACCTTAATTAAAAAAAACTATGTCAGAAAAAAACATCGGCAAAGAGCCCAACTTCCTTGAATACAGGGGTAAGTTTAAGGGGCTGTTGGGTTGGATATTTTCGACCGATCACAAGCGAATTGGCCTGTTGTATCTTTACACCATGCTGTTTTTCTTTTCGGTGGCGGCCATATTGGGGCTGCTGATGAAAACACAGCTGATCGC
>SKOK01000275.1 GCA_007120085.1 Bacteroidales bacterium
GGGATCTATAAATGCTTTGGCTGCGGCAAAGGGGGCAATGCCATCAACTTCCTGATGGAACACGAGCATTACTCCTACCCCGAAGCCCTGCGCTACCTTGCAAAAAAATATGGCATTGAGATCCAGGAAGAAAAGCCCACGCCGGAACAGCAAGAGGCCCTGGATGAAAAAGAAAGCCTGTTCAACCTCACGGCATTTGCACAAAAATACTTCGAAGAGCAGCTGCACAGCAGTGAAGAAGGCAAAGCCATAGGCCTGAGCTATTTAAAAGAACGGGGTTTCTCCCTCGAAGTCATTAAAAAGTTTGGAATAGGATACTGTTCCAGCAAATGGGACTCGTTTTCACAAACTGCATTAAAAAATGGATATAAGAAGGATTATTTGCTAAAAACCAGCCTCAGCAGGGCCAAGGATCAGCTTATTTATGATACTTTTCGCGGGCGCATCATCTTTCCCATCCACAACCTGTCGGGGCGGCCCCTGGGCTTTGGTGCGCGCATACTCACCAATGAAAAGAACAGGCCAAAGTACATCAATTCAGCCGAAAGCGACATCTACCACAAGAGCAAGGTATTATATGGTATATATTTTGCCAAAAGCCCCATGGCAGCGCAAGATAATTGCTACCTGGTTGAAGGCTATACCGATGTGATCTCACTCCACCAGGCCGGCATCACCAATGTGATTGCCACCAGCGGCACGGCACTGTCAACCGATCAGATCAAACTCATTCGCCGCTACACCACAAACGTTACACTCCTGTTCGACAGCGACCCTGCGGGCATCAAGGCTGCTTTCAGAGGCATAGACATCATACTGGAAGAGGGACTAAATGTGCGGGTAGTGCTTTTCCCTGACGGGGAAGACCCTGACTCTTTCGCTACTAAAAAACGCCCTGCTGAAGTCAAAGAGTTCCTGGAGGGGCAGGCCCGAGACTTCATCTCCTTCAAAACAGAAATGCTGCTTGAAGAAACACAAAACGACCCCATCAAAAAAGCAGCCTTGATCAGGGACATTGCACAGAGCATCTCACTGATACCCGAACCGGTGCCACGCGCCCTCTACACGCAGAAGTGCAGCGACCTGATGGAGGTTGAGGAGAAACTCCTGGTTGCAGAAGTCAACAAATTGCGACGCCAGAAACAAGCGAGGTCCAAACAAGGCAGCACCCCGGTCAATACGCAGGAAATGCCTTTGCCTCCTGTTACGATGCCAGGCACCAAAACAGAGGATACGGATACAAACGATACACAGGAAAAGGAACTGATGCGCTTGCTGCTGCATTACGCTGACAATGAAATGAATTTTGAAGTTGAAAATGAGGATAAACGCATGGAAGTCATCAAGGTAAAAGTGGCTGACTTCATAGTGCGTGACATCCTGAGTGACAAACTTGATTTCGAAAATCCTCAATGCCAGACCATTTTTGACACTTTCGCCCAGGCACTGGAAGAGAAAAAGCTTCCTCCCCTGCAAACCTTTACCGAACATCCGCAAAAAGCGGTTCAGCAGCTGTGCGTTGACTTGCTTTCCACACCATACGCACTGAGCAAAAACTGGAAAGAGCGCCATAAAATATATGTTATTGAAGAAGAAGAAAACCTCAAAGCCGTTGTTCTTCAGGCCGTTTATGCTTTTAAACTGAAAAAGCTCGAGAAGATGATCAAAGAAACCCAGGAGGCAATCCGGGAGGCCGCATCGCAAGAACAAAGAGAGGATGGCCCCTTGCTTGGACTTATGGAAACCTACCGCGACCTAGGCCTCAAACGCCAGCAGTTTGCCGCTGCCCTCAACAGGGTGATCACAAAATAAATCCCGCCGAATACAGTTTACGAAAATTTTTTTGCATTTTTTGTGTTTTTTTATCACAGAACTAATAAAACGGCATTATTTTTGCAATAAAACTTTTAAAAAATAAAAAACGCTATGTCACAATACAACGAACGAACCAGCTTTATTGAAGAAACCGGCCTGCTCTTTGAAAATCTTGGCACAACACGCATGGCCGGAAGGATACTCGGTTACCTAATGATAACCGACAAGGAAATGGTATCCTTTGACGAGTTGTGCCAGGTGCTTCAGGCCTCCAAAAGCTCTATCAGCACAAATATTAAAAGCCTTATTACGCTGCATTACGTAAAACCCATCACTTTGCCGGGTGACCGCAAAACCTATTATATGCTATCACCCGATCTCGACTGGGTTGAATCCCTGATGAAGCGCGTAGAACTGCTGAAGGTAATGAACAAACTTTTTCGCAAAGGATTAGACCTAAGGGTCAATAAGAAGGACAAAGCATCAGAATGGCTCAGGATGTCAGTTGAGTTTTATGAATGGGTTGTAGAGGAATATCCAAAGTTTCTTGCAAGATGGGAAAAGAAAAAACCCAAAAAATAAGCTTGCGCATTTAGTTCTTTTTAAATCGAACAAATTAAACAACAAAAACCAAGAATAAATCAAAAAACATCTCTCCATGAAAATCAAGAAAAAGCTTTATCAAACCATCACATTGATCTTCTTTACAATCCTGGTAGCAGGCAGTGCACAGTCACAAGATGCAAGGGAGATCATCCGGCAAATGGAACACAACCTCCACGGCGATGCCTCCGTCAACGAAATGAGCATGCAGGTCGTGCGCCCGCGATACACCCGTGAAGTGACAATGCGCTCCTGGTCACTGGGTGATGATTACTCATTAATATATGTAACGGCACCGGCCCGCGACGCAGGTACCGCTTTCCTGAAAAGAGGCAATGAGATATGGAACTACCAGCCAAACATCGACCGCACCATCAAAATGCCACCCTCAATGTTGTCCCAGTCGTGGATGGGCTCCGATTTCACCAATGATGACCTGGTGAACGCCAGCTCGTTTACCAACGACTTCAGCCATGAACATACGGGGACAGAAATCATTGACGGACATGAATGCTATGTGATCGAAATGAAACCCCACCCCGACAACCCCATCGTGTATGAAAAAGTGATTTATTGGGTAAGCAAAGAGTACTACCTGCCCGTGCGCACAGAAAACTATGATGAGTACGACGACCTGGTAAGCACCGTGCACTTCAGGGAAATTAAAAACATGGGCGGGAAATACATCCCCACAATCATGGAAGTGATCCCGGCCGACAGGGACAACCAGAAAACCGTGATCACCACACATTCTGCCAACTTTGGTGTCGATATTAAACAAGACTTCTTCAGCACCCGGAACCTCACAAACATAAGACCATAAAACATTGCACACTACACGAAGATTATTACCTTATGATTTGTGCAACATAATCCTGAAAAAAATGAAAATGCTTATCACACTTGCCTGGCGAAACCTTTGGCGAAAAAAAAGAAGAACCTTCATAACGGTGAGTTCGGTGATGTTTGCCACCATCCTTGCCATTCTGCTGATGTCGATGCTATCGGGGATGAAAGACCAGATGGTTGATTCGCTTGTAAGGACTTCCACCGGCTTTTTGCAGGTGCAGGATGCCCTGTATTTTGATGAACCCTCTATGGATCATTCGCTTGAATATGGAGAAGAAGTAGAAAATGCCATAGAAATGCACTCCGGCCAAATAAGTTTCACCGTGCCGCGCATTCAGGGCTTCTGTCTGGCGTCAAAAGAGATCAGCTCACGTGGCGTTATCGTCACCGGCATCCTTCCGGAAAAAGAAGACCTGATGAATAATCTGTCATCCAACATTACGGAGGGGAGCATGTTCGGACCCGACGACAGTTTTGCAATTGTGGCGGAGGATCTTGCCCGGCAACTCGAGCTGAATATTGGCGATACCATTGTATTATTGGGACAAGGATTTCAGGGGATGACGGCTGCCGGGAAATATCCCGTCGGAGGCATCATCCGTTTCTTCATGCCAGAACAAAACAACACCATGGTTTACCTACCGCTGCAGGAAGCACAGTGGTTTTTTGTCGCACCCGACAGGCTCACCAGTCTCATCATCATGACCGACAGTGAAGAAGAAGTCGCCCCCCTGGCAGAATCCCTGCAAAGCCACCTCGACGATGAATGGTATGCCGTTAAAACCTGGGAAGAGCTCATGCCTGATGCGCTGCTGGCCTTCGAAGCCCGTGATGCACAGGTCAAACTATTTGCCTGGGTTCTTTATATCGTAGTTGGGTTTGGAATATTTGGCACCATCGTAACAATGGTGTATGAGCGCCTGAGGGAGTTTGGTATTCTGCTTTCAATAGGATTAAAACGATGGCAGCTGGCTACCATTTGCCTCCTCGAAACACTTTTTATAAGCTTCATAGGTGTTTCGGCAGGCGTAGCTGCGGGCTTCCCCATTGTCTATTCACTATTTGTGAAGCCCATTCAGCTAACCGGTGAACTGGCTGATGTAATGATAGATATGGGCATAGAACCCATAATGTCATTCTCCATCGCCCCGGGAATATTTATTTACCAGGCGATGTCCATCTTCTTTATTGCCCTTATTGTAGGAATCTACCCTGTTAAAAAAGTGTTCAGACTTGAGATGGTGAGCGCAGCTCGCAACTAAGCAAATAAGCTCGAAGCTGGAAGGCGGAAGCTCGAAGGGTTCGCAGCAGAACTGAGAACTGAGAACCGAGAACCGAGAACTGAAAACTGTAAACTGTGAACTGTGAACTGAAACAACTAACTCATGAAAACATTGCTAACCATATCATGGCGAAACATTTGGAGAAACCGCTCACGCAGCCTGATCATCATCATTGCCATTATTTTAGGACTGATGGGCGGTGTATTTTCAGCTGCTGTCAGGCTGGGCACAGAGCAGCAGCAGTATCGTGAATCCGTCGAGCACCAGATCTCGCACATACAAGTGCATCATACGGACTTTGTGGCAAACCCTGAAGCCCGTTTCCGGATTGCGCAAGGCTTTGAGATCGCGAAACAATTGACAGAACACCCGGCAATAAAGGTGGCTTCGCCGCGCACCGTCTTTGACGGGATGGCCGCATCCGCCAACATGAATAGCGGGATACGCATCAAAGGAGTTGACCCGGATACAGAAGCGCACACCACAAGCCTCGACAAGCTGATCGTGGAAGGCACATACTTTGCCGAAAACGGTCGTCTGCCATCGGTGATCATCGGCCGTGAACTGGCTGAAAAACTGAACTCAGGCGTAGGCTCCCGAATCGTGCTTACCTTCCAGGACATTGAAGGCGAAATCATCAGCGCATCCTTCCGAATCGAAGCCCTGTATGAGGTTTCATCCTCCCGCTTTGAGGAGCGAAACGTTTTTGTCAGGACGACAGTCCTAAACAGCTTTATCGGCGATCCCGGAGCAGTAACTGAAATTGCCGTGTTGCTGGAAGATTCTGATGAATACCGCAAGTTAAAAGATGAAATCCAGGCCATGCATGCCAACCTGGAAGTCAGGCACTGGGCCGACCTGATGCCGGCACTTTTTTATTCACTTGAATTTCTTGACCAAAGCCTCATTTGGATGGTAGGCATTATCATGCTCGGTGTTTCTTTCGGCCTGCTGAACACCATTCTCATGTCGGTACTTGAACGCATCAAAGAGTTTGGTGTGCTGATGGCGATTGGCATGAAAAAGACGAAGGTCTTTGCCATGGTGCTGCTAGAGACCAGTTTGGTGTCACTGATTGGCGGTGTGATTGGTTTATTGCTCTCTTTTGGGATGGTAGAATACTTATATGTACGGGGAATTGACCTCAGCAGCGTCGGCGGCGACGGTCTCTCAGAGTTTGGCTATGCTTCCGTGATTTATCCCGAGATAGACCCGGTTTTTTATTTCAAGCTGATGATTCTCGTGGTGGCGTTTGCCGTCGTGGCAGCCATCTACCCCGCCTGGAAAGCCGTTAGGTTTGTTCCAGCCGAAGCTGTCAGAACGGAATAACAATAAAAGCTCGAAGCTGGAAGCTGGAAGCTCGAAGGGTTCGCGGCGGAAAAGCAGGAAGGAAGAAAAAGTAATTGCATTGCTCCTGAATGATGGGCACCCATCTCTCCTGGGAGAGGGGCCGGGGGTGAGGGCAATTTAGGCACGAACACAAAACACATACAGTCTAACACATATGTAAACACAAACAAATGAAAACAGTAATCAGAACAAACAACCTTTCAAAAGTGTATAAGGATGCGGCTGCACCGGTACACGCACTGAAAAATGTAAGCCTGGAGTTCATCCAGGGTGAGTTTACCGCCATCGTTGGTCCTTCGGGCAGTGGAAAAACCACCTTCCTGAACGTGATCGGCGGGCTCGACAAGCCCACTGAAGGCAGTGTAGTCATTGACGGGGTTGACATCGCCACGCTGAAGGAAAGCCAGCTGTTTGACTTTCGCCTGAGGCACATCGGCTTCGTGTTTCAGTCCTACAACCTGATCCCGGTGCTTACCGCCACCGAAAACGTGTCCTTCATCATGCTTCTGCAGAAGCAGCCAAAAAAGGAAATGGAAAGGCGTGCCAAGGAGATGCTGGAGCAGGTAGGACTGAGCGACAAGCTCGACGTGCGCCCGGGGAAACTGTCGGGCGGACAGCAGCAAAGGGTCGCCGTGGCCAGGGCACTGGCATCGAAGCCGGACTTTGTGCTGGCCGACGAGCCCACTGCCAACCTCGACACCGAATCGGCATTCAACCTGCTCGACATCATGGCGCGTCTGAACAAAGAAGAAAACATAACCCTGATCTTTTCCACCCACGACCAGCGTGTGATCGAAAGGGCAAGCAGGGTGATCACCCTCGTCGATGGCGCCGTCGCCAAAGATGAAGCATTCGACCGTTAAGCATTTAGAATGTAAAGACAAGGCAGCCTTGTCTCAACAATACATAATCCAATGAAAATCATCCTGAAACTTGCCTGGCGAAACATCTGGCGCAACCGGCGGCGGACACTGATCACCATCAGCTCCATCCTGTTTGCAGTATTGCTCGCCATCATCTTCTTCTCCATGGAGAAGGGGACCTACGAACAAATGATTGACTCCATGGTCAGGTATAGCACCGGTTATATCCAGATACAGGACGTGATGTTCGAAGAAGAACCATCCATCGATCACAGCCTGCATTATGATGATAGCCTGCAGGCCCTGCTGGCCAGGCATAAGGAACAGATCGAATTCTATGTCCCACGCCTTCAGAACTTTGCCCTGGTAGCCACCGAAAACGTGAGCCGGGCAAGCATGGTCGTTGGCATTGACCCAGGTTTGGAGGACCAGCTCAGCAACCTCTCAGAAAATCTGATAGCAGGAAGATTCCTGGAAGACGGGGAAAAAGGCATTATGATTGGCAGTGGCCTTGCTGAAATATTGCGTGCCGGTATCGGCGATACGCTCGTATTGCTCGGCCAGGGCTTCCATGGCGCCACCGCTGCCGGCAAGTTCGAAATAACCGGCATCATTGGCCTTAATATCCCGGACCTCAACAACAACATCATCTATATGACAGTGGAACGGGCGCAGTGGTTTTACATGGCTGACAACCAGCTGACCTCCATCATTATTATGCCCAAAGACCCGGCACAAACACAGCTTATTGCCCAATCACTCGCCGAAAGCGTTGACCCTGAATGGCACCGGGTGCTGACCTGGGAAGAGATGCTGGCAGACATCCTTAAACTGATGCAATTTGACATGGCCAGTACCTGGGTAATGATGTTCATACTCTACATCGTGATCGCATTCGGGCTTTTTGGAACCATCCTCACGATGATGATTGAACGGCAAAAAGAATTTGCCCTGTTGTTTGCACTCGGCATGAAACGCTCCATGCTGGCCGCCATGTGCTTTATCGAATCGCTGTTTATGAGCATTGCAGGCACACTGGCCGGTGTGGCAGCATCCATCCCCATCATCATTTACTTTGTGTATAATCCCATACGCCTAAGTGGCGGCATGGCCGATGTTATAGCCGACTATGGCTTCGAACCCATACTGCCATTCTCGTCAGGGGCGGAGGTGTTCTACATACAAGCCGTAACCGTGCTGATCATTTCTTTTTTGATTGGGCTGTATCCGGTATATAAAGTTTTTAGGTTGGATGTGATGAAAAGGCATTGATTTGTTGAATTGTTGAATTGTTGAATTGTTGAATCGTTGAATCGTTGAACTGCGTAATCATCAACCAGAAACCAGTAACCAGTAACAAGAAACCAGTAACCAGAAACCATGAAAATGATACTTAAGATAGCCTGGCGAAACATCTGGCGAAACCGTCAGCGCAGCATCGTGATGATGATTGCCATCACGGCCGGGCTGTGGGGTGGTCTGATGGCGACCGGCATCATGCTTGGACTGATCGACCAGCGCTTCAAAACAAGCATAGAACAACACATTTCCCACGTGCAGGTGCATCACCCGGAATTCCTGGTTGACCAGAGCGTAAAGTACGACATCCCCGGCTGGGGCAGCCTCCGTGACACACTTGAACAAGATGACCGGGTGCAGGCCTTTTCCGGTCGCACAATGGTCAGCGCCATGCTGGGAACCGCCAACCTTACCACAGGCATACAGGTGATCGGCATCGAACCGCAAATGGAAGCAGCCATCTCATCACTGGACCAGCGCATCCTGGAAGGAAGCTATTTTGAAATGGAAATGAGAAATCCTGTGCTGATTGGCAAGCGCCTGGCCGACAAAATAAAAGCCAGGCCCGGTTCACGCATCGTGCTCACCTTCCAGGACATAGATGGCGAAATCACTGCTGCCAACTTCAGGGTGGCCGGCGTTTTCCAGACAGCAAATTCGCTTTGGGACGAACAAAATATTTTTGTTCTGCA
>SKOK01000031.1 GCA_007120085.1 Bacteroidales bacterium
GGCATATTGATCTACAATGCAGAAGGCGTAGCCAACTGAGATATGAACCCCATTCAAAAAACTAAAAACACATAAGGAATGGAAAGCAAAAAAACAAAGACTCTTGCCATTGACGACAAGATTGAACTGGAAGCCAATTATGCACTTTTGCAAATTGCAGGAAAGTCAGCCAGTTTTGGAGGCTGGAGTGTTGACCTAAAAACAAATGTAATAACATGGTCTGATACGATTTGTGAGATCCATGACATGCCCCATGGCTACCACCCAAAAGTGGAAGAGGGCATCAGTTTTTATGCCCCGGAATGGAAAGAAAAGATCACACAAGTATTTAATGACTGCGCTCAAAAAGGCATCGCATACGATGAAGAGATGGAGATCATTAGTGCGAAAGGTAAAAGAAAATGGGTGCGGACTATCGGTGAAGCCATCCGAAACGAAAAAGGTGTGATCACTGTTGTGCTCGGTTCTTTCCAGGACATCACACAACGCAAACATTCTGAGCTTGCCCTCCTGGAAAGCAAAAAGAAAAATGAAGAACTTTCAACCCTGATGCGTCTGATGGCTGATAACATGCCGGATATGCTGTGGGCAAAAAACCTGGAAAAAGAATATATCTTCGCCAACAAAGCCATCTGCGACAATTTGCTTGGCGCTGCCAGCACAGAGGAGCCACTGGGAAAAACAGATATGTTTTTCGCATTGAGGGAACGAGCTAAACACCCGGAAAATCCTGAATGGCATACATTTGGCGAAATTTGTCGTGATTCTGATGCCATCACATTGCAGGAAATGAAAGCCATGCAATTTGAGGAATTCGGCAATGTAAAAGGAAAATTCCTTATTCTGGACGTGCATAAAGCACCTCTTCTTGACAATCAAGGCAATCTCATCGGTGTTGTGGGTTCAGCCAGGGATATCACTGAACAAAGAAACACACAGGAAGAGATAAGGATCACCAGGGACACCTATCAAAACATCATCAACTCCATCACGGAAGCTATTTATGTCATTGATGACAGCAACACCTTCATTGAGGTCAATCTTGGTGCCGAAAAGATGTATGGCTATTCCAGGGAAGAGTTGATTGGTAAAAGCCCTGAAATTGTGGCGGCAGATGGTATGAATGATTTAACGGCAGTGGAAAAGGTTCACCGGGAAGTGGCCCAGTCAGGCATTTCAAAAAGCTTTGAATTCTGGGCCACAAAAAAGAATGGAGAGATATTTCCAAAAGAAGTTATTATCAACAGAGGTAGTTATTATGGGAAAGACTGCCTCATAGCAACCGCAAGGGATATTACTGAGCGAAAAAGGTCAGAAGCAGCACAAATGGCACAATATAGAATTGCACTGTCCATTCACACTGCAAACAGCATCGAAGAATTGCTGGAGATCATCCGGACAGAGTTGAGCAAACTGATAGACACCTCTAATTTCATGGTGGCTCTTTATAATCCTGAAAACGATACACTCAAGAAATTGATCTACCGCGACGAAAAAGAAGATTTTGCAGAATGGCCGGCAGGCAAATCCCTTTCAGGCCATGTGATAAAATCAGGCAAGTCAATTTTTATGAAAAGAAAAGAAATAGAAGCGTTTGCGGCTAAAAAACATCTTGATCTGATTGGAACACCCGCTGCCAGCTGGATTGGGGTTCCTCTCAATATCAAAAAAAAGGTTGCCGGCGCCATGGTCGTTCAAAGCTACGACAATGCCGAAGCCTTCTCAAAAGCAGATGTCTCCCTGCTGGAAATGATCGCCCACGAAACAGGTATATACCTGGAAAGGCAAATGATGCTTGCTGACCTGGTTGCATCCAAAGAAAAAGCAGAGGAGAGCAATCGCCTGAAAACCGCTTTCATCAATAACATATCCCACGAAATCCGAACACCCTTAAACGGGATTTTGGGATTTGGCGACCTCATCATAAAAGCAGATTTACCTGAAAACGAAAAGCAAAAGTATTATAAGGTCTTAGAGCATAGCAGCAACCGGCTTTTGCAGACCATCACCGACATCATAGATATCTCAGAGATTGTAGCAGGATCAATCAAACAGGAAAAAAAGGGTGTAAATATGATGAGCGTGATGGAAAGGCTCATTAAAAATACGGAGGAAGCCTGCTCCCATAAGAATATTCTTGTTGCACTGGATGTTCCCAGTCAGCATCAGGGATTGGTTCTTAAAACTGACGAGGAGATTTTCCATAAAATCATGAAGGCCTTGCTTGGCAATGCTGAAAAATTTACAAAGGCAGGCCGAATCATATTAGGCTTTGATATTCAAGATGATTGGGTCAGGTTTTTTGTAAAAGATACCGGTCGGGGCATTTCCACCGACAAGCTCAAACAAATTTTTGAGCCATTTATACAGGAAGATATATCAGTTACGCGTGGCCATGAAGGGAGCGGACTGGGCTTGTCCATTGCCAGAGGACTCGTAGAACTCCTCGGGGGCGAACTATGGGCGGAGTCAGAAAAAGGTGTAGGGTCCACATTCTTTTTCACCCTGCCACTTGTTGCTGCTGAACCAACAACAGAACCAGCAAAGCCAGTCAGCAAAAACACTGAGGGAGCAGACAACAACCTCATCCTGATCGCCGAAGATGAAGAGTCCAATTACCAGTTGCTAAAAACTGTAGTCCAAAATGCAGGCTATTCAACTTTGCATGCGATACATGGTGAAGCAGCTGTCGGGCTTTGTCATCAGTACCCTGAGATTGGACTCATCCTGATGGATATCAAGATGCCAGTCATGAACGGTTTGGAAGCCACCAAAAAGATCAAGGCATTCAGGCCTGACCTGCCCATTATCGCCCTCACAGCCCACGCCCAAACCGGCGACCGGCAAAGGATACTCGAAGCCGGCTGCGATGAATACCTCGCGAAGCCGGTGAAGCTGCAGGAACTGAATGCGATGATCAATGCGATGATTTTGTAATTATATTATGCTGGAAACTGGAGGTTGGAGGTTAGAGGTTAGAAGTTGGAGGTTAGAAGTTGGAGGTTAGAAGTTGGAGGTTAGAGGTAGATAATAGAAACCAGAAATTAGAAATTAGAAACCAGAAATTAGAAATTAGAAACCAGTATCCTTGGCGAAACCTCAAAGCATAGGCAATCTTATTCAAAAATATAGCACCATGACACCAACGAATTACCAGCAAAACATACAAGACATTATTGACGCCATGCCGGATATGATCATCGTAATGCACCGCGATGGAACCATCCTTGAAATTCATGGCGAGGACCAGGAAAAATTGATCATGCCTGCTGACGAACTTATTGGAACCTCAATTAAAACCTGTTTCAATGAAGATGAGTTCAACCGGCACATAAGTATGTATGAACAGTGTATCGCCAATAATGAGAATCGGATTATCACCTTCGAATTAATCATTAAGGGCAAAACTCTCCATTTTGAATCACGCATTAAACCACTTGATAATGAGCGCTTGCTCACCATCGTGCGAGACATTTCTGAACAGAAACAATTAATTGAGGCTCACGAGGAAGAGCTGGCATTCAGAAAGTTCTTGTTTGAGAACGACAACAATGGCCTTGTTATATTCAACTATGAACATAAGGTTATAGATGTCAACCCGCAATTCTGCCGGATGACCGGCTACTCAGCCGATGAACTCAAAACAATGTTCACCTGGGACTTTGACGCCTTATCAACAAAAAAAGACATTATTGAGAATTTTAATATTAATAAAGACTTTGAACGCACATTCACCTCGCGCCACAGGCGAAAAGACGGTTCAACCTATGATGTTGAAGTAAGCGCCATCAGTTTTCACTGGCAGGGCGAGTGGTTTGTGTATTGCTCCTGCAGGGACATTTCCGAACGAAACATAATTTCACAGGATCTGTTAAACACCAAGGCCAACCTGACAGCAATTGTGGAAAACACCCTGGATAGCATATGGTCAATCAATAAAAAATATGAGATCACTTATATCAATGATGTATTTACAGATGCATTCAATGCCGCCTTTGGGGTGCTGTTGAAACCAGGCGTCAATTTACTTGAATCATTGCCCCCAGCTATCCAGCCAAAATGGAAAACACGCTACGACACAGTCCTGTGCGGAGAACGTATTTTGTTTGAAGATGTTATTGAAACCAGGGATTTCCCTATTTATATTGAAATTGCTGCCAATCCCATTATTCAAAACAATGAAGTCATTGGTGCATCTTTGTTTGGCCGGAATATTACAGATCGCAAACAAACAGAACAAATAATTGCAAAAAACCAAAAAGACCTTATGGAAATAAACCGGATTGGTTTGATTGCCAATTCAACTCTTGATCTGGATGCTTTGTTAGACCTGATATTGAAGAGTGTTGTAAAAACCCTGAATGCTCAAGTGGGTATGATTTTTCTGAAAGACCCCGATCAGAATCAGTTTAAATGGGGAGCATCCCTGGGTTTGTCGGAGGCCTTTATAACTGATTTCAAAAACAGGCCAATCCGCTTTGGGGAGGGCTTAACGGGAACCATTGCAAAAACAGGAGAACCAATCTATATTCCTGAAAACTCCTCAAATGATAGCCGCGTTGTGCGCTCGGTGATTAATAAAGAAGACCTCAACAGCTTCATTGGCGTACCGGTTTTTGCAGGAGATGAAGTCATTGGCATCATGAATATACTCACCCGGCCACCGGCTTTGTTAAGCAAAGACAACCTGCATACCTGCGCTGCAATAGGATCACAAATAGGTTTGGCCATCAGAAATGCAAGCTTATTTGAAGAGCGTAAAATTGCACAAGAGGCGGTTCAAAAAAGCAATCAGCGGCTCGAATCGTTACTCAAGATAAGCAGACAAATTACTTCAAACATAAACCAGGAAGAGATCATGCAAATGATCGTGGACAATGCCATAAGGATCGTGGGATTGGAAACCGGCGCTGTTTATCTCAAAAAGGATGAAGCAACCATCAAGTTATCGGCCACATCGCCGGCACTGCCAGGTAACTTCCCTGATGATCTGCGTATTGCCTTATTATCAGATCATCCTCATATAGGAAAAGCAATGGAAACCGGCAAGCAGGTGTTGTTGGCTGACTCATCATCAGCCAAACTGACACCTGAGGAACAGAAGATTATTGATTTGAGGAAGCTGAAAACAACTCTTTATTTACCCATACAGATAAGAGGAAAGACCATCGGAGTATTGATTTTATCATCAACTGAAACCCCCCGGATTTTTACAAATGAAGAACTTAACCTCCTCCAGGGGTTTGCCAATCAGGCTGCACATATTATTGACAATGTCAGGAACTATGCAGAATTAAAGAAACATGCAATTGAGCTGGAAGCGCAAATCAGACACAGAGAAGAAGCCGAACGTGATCTCATCGACGCCAAAGAAAATGCCGAAGAGAGCAACCGCCTGAAAACCGCCTTCATCAACAACATCTCCCACGAGGTGCGCACCCCCTTAAACGGAATACTGGGTTTTGGCCACCTGATCATGGAAGAAGGTCTGTCCTCTTCAGAGAAACAGGATTACTTCAATCTGTTGCAGCATAGCAGCGACCGTCTTCAGCAAACCATCACAGACATCGTGGACATCTCCGAAATCAGAGCAGGTACGATAAAACCGGGCAAACAAGATGTCCCCCTCGCGCAGCTTATAAATAAGCTCATGGAAAAAACCCGTGAGGCCTGTTCAAAAAAGAATATCCTGGTAACGCCGGAAGTGCCGCCTCAGCATAAAAACCTCGTTCTGCAGACTGATGAGGAGCTGTTTGTCAAGATCATGAATCAACTGCTCAGCAATGCAGAAAAGTTTACTGCATCAGGCCGCATAAGTCTGGGATATGATGTGCAGGACAAGTGGGTGCATTTTTACGTAAGAGATACAGGGCAAGGCATTTCAACGGACAAACTCAACCTCATGTTTGAGCCATTTATGCAGGAAGATGTTTCGGTAACGCGCGGCCACGAGGGCAGCGGCCTGGGCCTGTCCATAGCCCGTGGACTCGTTGAACTGCTCGGCGGCAAACTGTGGGCGGAGTCAAAGAAAGGCGAAGGATCCACGTTCTTCTTTACACTTCCCCTGCTGACGGCTGAACTCAAAACTGAATCAGCGGAGCCTCCCGTGGTGCAACCTACAAGATCAGGGAACAACCTGGTGCTGATTGCCGAAGACGAAGAGTCCAATTACATGCTATTGAAAACCGTCGCAGAAAGAGCCGGCTTTTCAACCCTGCACGCCATACACGGCGCTGAGGCCGTGGAGCTTTGCCACCAGTACCCGGAGATCGGGCTCATCCTGATGGATATCAAAATGCCGGTCATGAACGGATTGTTGGCCACGAAACATATCAAATCATTCCGGCCCGACCTGCCGATCATCGCCCTCACAGCCCACGCACAGACCGGCGACCGGCAGCGGATGATCGACGCCGGCTGTGACGAATACCTCACCAAGCCGGTGAAGGTGCAGGAGCTTCAGCGGCTGATCCGTGAGATGATTGTATAGCATTATCCGGTCCACCCTGCGCTTACCGAAACACATCCAGCGCCGCTTCAAGCATCGTGTCCACGCCAGCAGCCTCATCGCCTGGGTCAAGATCAACAGCAATATCCACCGGAACACCGCTTTCGATGTGATCACCCTCCGGGTTCACAGTTTGCGTTACTGAAAAACGATAGGTCCAGCCGTTTGGCAGCTCCCCGAAGGCAGGGATGCCTCCACCACCACCAGTTTGGTCGCCCAGCAGAATCGACCGAGGCCGCGATTTCATCATCTGGGCAAAAAGGTTGGAGGCACTGTAGGATGCCCTGTTGCACAAAAGAACAACCTGCCCCGTAAACAGCCGTCCCGACCTCGGAGTGATGCTCAATCTACGCCACGGAGAGAAATCGTCTTTACCAGGACCGTTCTTTATGCGGCTGTATCCATACGTGTACGACTGCCCGGCAAGAGCAGATGCCAGGGCATACGCATTGCCCGACGATCCGCCGCCATTGCTCCGGATGTCAATGATCACGCCCTTCAAACCCGTCGCACGGTCAACCAGCTTATCAAGGTGGTCACTGCTGATCGCATCGGCAAAGGATGAATAATAAACATACAACACCGAATCAATCACCTGGTTATGCAATGGTCCTGTGATCAGGTAGTCGCTGCCCAGGTATTGCCTGTAAACTATGTTCTCATTGAAGTTGGGCGGATAGTCCAGAAACCAGTCCCAGTTGCGGCTCCTGTCAAACGAACTCGTCAGGTTTACATGCCCGTCTTTCAACTCAAACAGCATATCGGCAAGCACGTCAAAAAGCTCCCTGTCGCTCATGGCATCATGCACAAGCGGCTGGTAAGTATCATAAACCGCCTCCCAGTCAACCGACTTATATTCAAAATAAGAATACTTGTTGTTTGCCTCCTGCCACAGGTATTCAAAATTGCTCAACGGGTCGCGCGCAGGATCATCGGCGAGAAACAGCTTCTCACAAGAATAAAAAAAGAAAGCAAGACCAATTAAAAGAAAGGACAACCGGCAACCGGAAATCGAAAACCGGCAATCGGTAATTGGTAATCGGCAATCAATAATTGGCTGTGTCATAGTTTCGTAATTAAACCAACATGCCATACTCCCATGCTTTGGGTCAGGGGTTCAGGATCGTTGATGCGGGTGAACTCGTATTCATAGCCTGCTGACAATGCATTTCCTGATTTCAAACGGTAGATCAGCTTTGGGCTGACCCCGAAATTCCATGCCTGGTGGGGTAAAAACATCCCTGCGGACTCAATAAAAGCCCGGAAGCCCGAATACTCAGGGTTTGTATATCCTGCCGGAGCATTGGTAACATAGTCAGGCCGAAGGTAAAAACCCAGCAATTGTACATTGGCAGGGACCTGAAGCAACAGCTCTTTCCCGAAAACATCAAATGTGCGACTATAGAATGCCGCCGGACCGAAGGTGGTAAAATAATTCGAACGCTCACCAAAATTCCGGTGTGCCGGGTTTGTATAATAATTCAGGGAATTGTTATTCGACCAGCCCCACAAGATGCTGTTTTGGGAATCATTGCCTTTGTGATACAGTGTGATTGAACGGTAGCTGACCTCCCAGAAGCTGATGGGCCTGTTGTACTGATTATGTTTGTCGCCGCTTCCAAAGCTCAAGCTGTGAAAGATTGTTTTGGAAGCGGAATGCCTTTCCAGGGATAAAGCCCCTGCAAAGCCTGCCCCTGAATACATCAATGGCGACATCCCCTCGTCGCGCAAAGCCATCACGCTAATTCCCAAATCGGTATGAATATAATTCGTGCTTTGCGACCATGCCCTGCCTGAAAAAAACAAACAGAGTATCAAAATGATGGCAGATCGCAAAATATTAAAAAAGTATCGCATCATATTATGTTGTGCATTTCATGCAATCCGGGAGCGTGTTTTATCAGCCGCAAATATATGTCTTTTTTGCGTACTGATTTATGTTAGAAACATCTGATGAAGTATAAAAGATTTCTTATCTTTGATCACTGCTGTCCGGAAAAAAATGTGTGCTGGCTATGAAACGCTTGATATATATCGTCCCTACGGGACTTTACGGACTTGGGGGGTTGCTTTTTGTTCTACCAGTATTTTGCCCCTATCGGGGCAGTCCCGTTAGGGACAAAATATTGGTAGTCCCGTCAGGGACGAAATATTCGTAGTCCCGTCAGGGACGAAATATTGGTAGTCCCGTCAGGGACGAAA
>SKOK01000089.1 GCA_007120085.1 Bacteroidales bacterium
ACTGTCATATGGTCAGAAAGGGCATTGACGCAGGATACGCCAACGCCGTGCAGGCCGCCGGAGACCTTATAGGTGTCTTTGTCAAACTTTCCGCCGGCGTGCAGCACCGTCATTACCACCTCGAGGGCACTGCGGCCTTCTTTTTTGTGGATGTCAACAGGGATACCCCGTCCATTGTCAATTACGGTTACCGACCCGTCCTCGTTAATGATGACGTCAATCTGGTCGCAATAGCCACCCATGGCTTCATCAATGGAGTTATCCAGCACTTCGTAAACGAGGTGATGCAGGCCTTTGCTGCTCACATCGCCGATGTACATGGCCGGGCGTTTCCTTACAGCCTCAAGGCCCTCCAGGACCTGGATACTCGTTGCGTCGTAATTCAATTGTTCTGCTTCTATTGGCTTAATTGGTGCCTTCATTTTCCTGTATTTTTAATAACAGGCAAAGGTACTAAAAAATGATGGGTTTTTCTAATAAAACAGGGGAAAAATGAGGAAATTTTTCAACAATTTATAAGGGTTTAATGTATTGAAAAACAAGTTGATACATAGTTATTCAAAAAGTGTGCCAATTAAATACCCGGTTCAGTCTCTGTGTGTTCAGAAACGAGTGCAGGGCAGCGCTTGCTTTCAAAAAACAGAAAGTCTTGGAAAGAGCTTAGGCGCTGCGGGGCAATAACCAGTAGTTCAATGAGTTATCGAAAAGAATAGCTTATGCCGCCGAGGAATCCAAAGCTTTGCGTCGGGTAGTATGTCCAGCGCTCATAAGATTCGTTTTGCATATTGTAAAAGTTCAGAAAAACAGACAGAACCTTCGTGTAGCGGTATTCAACGCCCATGTTGGCATCCAGGTAAAAGTCATGCAGCCTGCGTGCAGGATTGGCAAAATTTTCAAGGTCTATGCCATAGGCAGGCCCCCTTCCAAACAAGTCGGCCGTCAGGATGATCTTATCCTGGAGGTTGTATTTCATGTTGAGCGACATGGTGTAGTCTGGCATATGCCAGGCTTTTAGCATTTGCTCAAGGCTGTAATCGAAATAGTCGCCCTGCAGGCGCATCGAAAAGCGCTCGCCAAAGCGGGCGGAGAGCTCAGCACGAAAGTTAAGGATGGTCACATCATCATAAAACAATCCAAAACGATTATCCAGCATTGGGAATGGTCCGTCAGGCCTATACATGTTAAAGAACAGCGGGTAATTGTCAATGTTGCTGTTTATCACTGAAAGGTTGTAGGATAGTTTATTGCCGAATGATCCCCTGAATCCGCCGCTGATCTCGGATCTGACGTTAGAGAACCCTGTTTGCACTGATGAATGCACAAAAGGGTTTGTATCCGTTAGCCTTCGCAGGCTTTGTTTCTCCAGGCCACCTTTGAGGCCCACATGAAATAACAACTTGTCGGGTACAATCATTGCCTCGAAACCTGCCACCGGGTATGCCCTCACCTCATAATTTGCAATGGAGTCCTGAACCGATAAATTGATGCCTATGTTGAATTTGATTCTGTCGTAGTAGGAGTAAATACCTGGCCGGATGCTGTATATCCCGGTATTGAAAGTGTCGGTTGGCAGTGGCATTACACCCTGGGTGAACCCAGGAGCCTTCTTGTAAAAATAATCGGCTGACACATCCAGTTGAAAGTATTGCTTCCAGGCCAGGCCGAAGGGGTCTTCGCCAATGTCCCTGCCAAGCATCGCTGTAGCCCGAAAATGGTGTTCAGATGCATCAAACCTGTCGTTGAGCCAGTGGTGTTCGAGCCCGAAACGGTAATTCAGCCTGGTTGAGTCGGCGAAATGGGTGCCAAATCCTATTGTGGATGACAACAGCTCAAATCGTTGCTTTGTGTCAGCGCCGGCAGGGAATAAGGTGTCGTTTTCAGGGAGGCCATAATATCGCAGGCTGTGCCGGTCGAACAGCACACTGGCATCAAGAGAGGTGTTCCTGAAGAAACGGGTGCCGTAAACATTGGCCTTGTTTTGGCTGAATGTACTTCTGTCATAACCCTCGATGTCATTGCCCGATGATAAATGCCTCAAATGCACACCAAGCGCATATTCATTTGATCTGAGCGTATTGTAAAATCCTTCAAAGTACGGGGTCTGGTAGTTTCCGAATCCACCTTTTACCAATCCACGGTAGAGCTTGGCCAGTGGTTCGCCACGCATCCTTGCCGGGCTGAGTGGCTCAGGTTCAAAGCGTGTGACGATCTTTCGCGGCTGTATGCTGTAGTCGAAATCAATCTGCACCGTCATGGTGTCCAGGATTACCGGGTTGATATTGATTTTAAAGGCATCTGAAATGCTTGGTTCGTAGGGTGCTACAACCTTGATCTCATCTATTTCCAGTGGTCGCTGGCCAAATCCGGCATTTGCCGTGAAGAGCAGGCTTAGGAATAAAATCTTTGAGATGTTGATATATGTTTTGCTAAACATGTCCGTGTCTTTTTAAATTTTTGAGCTTAGTTGCCACCAAAATCCACTTCTATGGGCAGGGAATCCTGTGGTGTGGATTCCATTTTTTCAAGTTCTTCAATAAATTCAATTCTGTTCATTGCTTCCCGGCGGATATCATCACCTTCGTAATTATCGATGATGCTTTGCAGGGTGTGTTTTGCCTGGAAGGTGTTGTCCTTTTCCAGGTAAATGTCAGCCAGGAGCAGGAATGTGCGAGCCAGCCAGTAATCATAGGATGAAAGTTTATTTACATATTCAAATATTTGTTCTTCTGCCCGCTCGTAATCTCCTTCTCTGAAGGTGATAAGTGCCAGCAAATACATGGCTTCGGCTGCCCTTTCATTTTCTGCTATGTTTTTTACGCTTGTCAACGCTTCTTTTGCAACGGCCTGCCGGTTGATTGCCATGGCCGATTTTCCTTTTACCAGGTGGGCTTCCTGTTCTGTTTCGGGGGGTAACTTATCCGTGCTGATCACGGCACCTGCAGCATCCAGTGCGCTTTCGTGGCGTTCGAGCCGGTGATATGAACGCATCTTTCCTTCGCGGGCAACCAGCAGGTTGTTTCGGAAGGATGCAATTTCTTCAAGTTGGTAATAGTATCCGAGGGCTGTTTCAAAATGCCCCATCCTGTATTGAATGGCGGATGCTCTCAGCAGGGCATTCTCGAGAAATTTTGACCTGGGTGCTTCTGCCACAAACCTGTATCCCTCGTAAGCCCGTTGCATATCGTTTGACCTGAAATAGCATTCTGATCGGTAAAAGTGGGCATTGGTTGCAAAGATTCCGGTCGGGAAACGCTCAAGGTAATTCGAGAAACTTTGGATCGCACTGGTGCAATCGCCTTGCATATAGCGATTCTCTGCGGCCTGGTATGTGAGCGAATCTTGCTGTGCAATACTGATATCGGCGATGCCCAGTTCGTTGGTGAGATTCACATATTCATCAACCCGGTCGAGGCCAACGTAAATGATGCGCATGGCCGACAGGGCCTCCTGCGCCTGTGGGGTGGCCGGGTAATTCCTCATGACCTGCATAAAGATTTCCAGTGCAAGCTCGTCTTCATTTTCGTTGTAATGGATGAGTCCGGTCTTCAGCATGGCGCTTTGCACGTAAGTACTGTTTGGATGATCGTCGATCACCATCCGGAAGTACCTTTTTGCTTCATCATTGTTGTCAAGGATCAGCCAGGAGTTTGCAATTTCGTATTTCCCGTCATCGATGAATGATGAGCGAGGATAATCATTGATCATTCTGCGCATTTCGGCTATCTTTTCTTCAAAGGAGCCCATAATCCCATAGACCAGCCCTTTCTGGAAAATGGCATAATCGGTATCGATGATGTTGAGGTTGATGGCCCGATCATAATAGGACATCGCATTTTGATAGCTTTTATTGATAAAGTAAGCATCGGCGATGCGCAGCAAAGCGTCATTTACGAGCCGTGCATCCTGCCCTGTTGCTGTGATGAACCTTCTGAAGGGTGGGATTGATGCGGTGAAGGACTCTTCCATGAAATGGGTGTAGCCTATGGAATAGTGCGCCCTCTGGTAATACGGAAGGGTTGATGCTCCGCGGCTTGCCAGGAATCTTTCGTGCGCTGCCCTGGCATCTGCATATTGTCCAAGCCGGTAGAATGCTTCGCCTGTCCAGAACAGGGCTGATGCATTCAGTTTCGTATTCTCAGTATGGCTCTGGGTTTTGTTGAAAATAGCGATGGCATTCCTGAAATCACCATTGTTAAAAAGCTCAATGCCCCTGAAATAGGAGACTCTCTGGTAGGCCTCCCTCAACTTAGGGGTGTTGAGTGTGGTGTTTTCTAGCGACGCCAGGGCGTCTTTGTAATTGTTGGTGGTGAGGTAAAGGTCAACGATATAGCCGTAAGCTTCCTCGCGCCTAGGCGAGTCAGGGTATTTGCTGATATATCTTTGAAAGGAAAGGATGGCCTCGTTGAAGGGGTCATACGAAAGCTCGAACGAAAGCACTGCATAGTGAAAGAGTGCCTCGCCTGCGATGTCTTCGATAAAGCCGAGCTGGTGTGCCTGCATGTAAGCATTTCGCGCAAAGCGTTTTTGTCCGGTCTGGATGTAGCTGTAACCAAGATGGAAATAGGCATTCTGTGCCATAGCATCTTCGGAAGTTGTGACCTTTTCAAAATGTGGAATGGCTTGTTCAAAATTCCCGGTTATAAAATAAGCGAAACCCAGTTGGTAGTGGTCTTCAGGGGTAGCTGTCGTCCTGTAGTCGCTTATAAATGTTACGAGATAGGGGATGGCGTCTTCATACTGAGATTTTTCAATATGGGCTTCGCCGATGAGCCTTGATATTTCGGGTGCCCTGCGAGGGGTGGCTTGTTCAAGCAGGCCAGGGGCTACTTCGAGAAGTTTGTCAAACCTTTTCTCAAGAAAATGAATATACACAATATAATAGGGCACTACGGGGCCAAAACCTGGATCATCGATCAGGGATTCGAAGCGTTGCATTGCAGTATCATAATCTTTGTTCAGATAGGCAATATGTCCGTAATAGTAGGATGCCGGGTTGTAGTAGGCTGATGCAGGGTCGGTAATCAGCCCAAGCAACTGTTGTGCCGTTTGTGTGTCGTCAATTGAAAAATGGCTGTAAGCTTTTTTGAATAAAAACTCATCTCTTCTCTGTTTATCAATGTCTTCCTGCTTGAGGCCTGCATACCATCTTGCGGCCTCTTCATAGTCTCTGTTTCTGTATTTCAGGTTGCCCATGTGGAAGCGGGCCAGGTTTTGATTGTTGTGGACCGGGTATTGTTCTATGAAATGCTGCAGCAATTTTTCGGCGTCAGGGTTAAATAGTTCCGCGGCACATATAGCTGAAAAAAGTGAAGCATTTGCATAAGATTCGCTGTTTTTATCCTGGATGTCTCCTTTAGCCTGGAGGAACAGTTGGCGTGCTGCTCCGTATTTTTCTTTGTTGAATAGTTCCATGGCCTCCCGGAAGGTGGCATCCGGTTCGTTACGGATGGCGGTTTGCTGTGCAAGCCCATTGAGGCTTATGGCCAACAGCATTAGAAGCAGCAAAAATTGTTTTTTTGTCATATCTTGACTTGTATTATATTTAAAGAAAAAGGCAGGTCTGTAAGCCGGGTTCTGTTGCAATCCCCTGGGGATGCCTCCTGTCATTTATCTGGAGCAGCGTTCACACGTTGCTTCTAACGGCCTACCCTCCGGGATTGGGCGAGCCACCCTCGGGCCCCGGTTTATTTGGCCTTTCAACGCATAAGGTTTGCCCGCTAATCCGGTCACCCGGATAAGCCGTAGGCTCTTACCCCACGTTTTCACCCTTACCGGCCCGGCACTGCCGGGCTTAGGCGGTTGTTTTCTGTGGCACTTTCTCTCAGCCGGCTATGCTGCCGGCCGGCTTCCCGTTAGGAAGTATGCTGCTCTGTGTTGCCCGGACTTTCCTCATCCTGCAAGCAGGACGCGACAGGACAACCTGCCTTTTTCGCTTTGATAACGAAAACTAAAGCCTGTTGCGTATATATTGCAATAAATATGCAAAAATAATACAATTGCAGCTAATATATTCCCGCATATTGCGTTATCTTTTCATTCCAGATCAATGTTTTCTGTCTTTTCGAAAGCGTAATGACATAAAAAGTGCTTAATTTTGAAGATGAATGTAAACCGTATGAATCCTGTTTGCATTCCTTATTATTATAATGATTAATGCTTTGACCGGATGCAGGGAAAATTTATCAAAAATCTCACCCTACTGCTGGTGCTTAACCTGCTGATCAAGCCTTTCTGGATTCTGGGCATTGACAGGTCGGTTCAAAACACCGTAGGCTCCGAGGAATATGGCTTCTACTTTGCCGTGTTAAACTTTTCATTTCTGTTTAACATCCTGCTCGATTTTGGCATCACCAATTTTAACAATAAAAACATCGCGCAGAATAATCACCTGCTGACCAAATATGTGTCTAACCTGCTGGTCCTAAAATTGCTGCTTTTTTTTGTTTATGTGGCCATTACTTTTACAACTGCTTTGTTCATTCAGTATAGCCCGGAGCAGATCAGGCTGTTGTACTTCCTGGGGTTTAACCAGTTTCTGATCAGCTTTATTTTATATTTGCGATCCAACCTTGGCGGGCTTCATCTTTTTCGCACCGATGCCATCATCAGCGTGCTTGACCGGACGCTGATGATCATTATCTGTGCCTTGCTGCTTTGGGGTAATGTGGTGAATGAATTCAAAATACAGTATTATATATATGCGCAAACCCTGGGCTATATACTAACAGCTTCCATAACGCTTTTGCTGGTTCTGCATCGTACGCAGAAACCCCTGCTTCGCCTGCAGTTCAATTATCCATTCCTGCTTGCCATCGTGCGGAGAAGTTTCCCGTTTGCCATACTTGTGCTGCTGATGACTTTCTATAATCGCATCGACAGTGTAATGCTGGAGCGCCTGCTCGACGATGGTGCCAGGTATAGCGGGATCTATGCATCGGCATATCGCTTGCTGGATGCTACCAATATGATCGCATATCTTTTCGCAGTATTGTTGCTGCCAATTTTCGCCAGGATGATCAAGCAAAAAGAGAACATTGAGAACCTTCTGAAGCTTGCCTTTACGCTCATCATAACTCCGGCTATCATCATTTCTTCAGCAGCCTTTTTTTATTCCGATCAGATCATGGAGCTGCTCTATCCCATGCACCCCGGTGAAACTGCCATGGTTTTTGAATACAGGATCATGGAATCATCCAGGGTTTTTGGTTTGTTGATGACTTGTTTCCTGGCTATTTCCTCAACCTATATCTTTGGCACATTACTCACCGCCAATGGCAGCCTCTGGCATCTCAACCTCATTGCGCTTGCCGGAATGCTGTTGAATGTCTTTCTGAACTTCTTATTGATACCTGCCTTCCAGGCGACAGGTTCAGCCGTGGCCAGCCTTGTGACACAAATGCTGGTGGCCATTATCCAGATGCTGGTGGTGCAAAGGTTGTTCAATATCAGGGTGAACTACGCGTTGATCATACGCCTGGTAATATTTCTGGCCGGAACGATCGGGATTAATTTTTTCTTGCTTTTTATGCCAATACCCTGGTTCACAAGTATTACTGTAATGGCATTTTCTTGCCTTGCAATGGCTTTTGGCATTCGGCTGATAAGTTTACGACATATATACCAATTGATCAAATATGCTTAACTTTGACGCCATTTTTCTAAGGATCCGGGTGTTTGTTTTTTTTAAACCCATTTGTTTCTTTGTGTTTGCCCCTTGTTGAAATATTTTTTAATGTCAATTCAGAAAAAATGAACCAAAAGAACGATGTCTTCGACTCTGCCAATGTGTTTTTATTCATCATCCGATGGTGGAAACATTTGTTTGTTATTTGCTTTTTGGCCGCACTGGCAGCTGCCATCTTTTCAGGACCACGTTTTATTACGCCCAGGTTTCAATCATCGGTAACGATGTTTCCTGCGTCAACGGGAAGCTTGTCACGTTCGGTGCTTACCGGTGCTGCCGGTGCCCGCCAGGATTTTCTCCAATATGGAGAGGTTGAAGAGGCTGAGCGCTTGTTGCAGGTACTGGAGTCGGGCAATATCCGCGACAGGGTAGTTCAGCGGTTTAATCTCCTTGAGCATTATGAAATTCCGGAAGATGCCAAATACAAGCAAACCAGTTTGACCCAGCAATATTCTTCCAACATCTCATTTCGGCGCACACAATACGGTGCCGTGGAAATAAACGTCAGAGACAAGGATCCTGCCATGGCAGCTGACATTGCCAACGAGCTGGCCGCCCTCGTAGATACCGTTCAAAATGAATTGCGAAGAGAAAGAGCCGAACTCGCTTACATAGTGGCCCGGTCGCAGTATGAAACACTTATGGAGCAAGCCCGGCAAGCGGAAGACTCATTGCGCTTCATCATGAATCAAGGTGTTTTTGACCTGGAAGGACAGTCCGCCATGTTCACCAGGCAGCTTGCAAAAGACTTGTCAGCAAACAATGAAAGCGGTGTCCAGCAAATTGAAGCACGGCTGGCTACTCTTGGTGATTTCGGGGGGGCTTTCCTTTACAACCAGGCTTATCTGCAAAACATTACCGAGCACCTTATTATGGTGCAACGAAGGTATCACGAAGCAAAATCGGACCTCGAAAACTTCCTGCCTTTTAAATTTATCATTGATACGGCTTTTGAAGCTGAAAGAAAAGTTTATCCTGTGCGATGGATTATCGTTTTCTTGTCAACCTTTG
>SKOK01000009.1 GCA_007120085.1 Bacteroidales bacterium
CGCTGGTAATGATGATCATCTTTTCGCAAATATTGAGCGTGATCCAGATTTAGATAAGATGAAACACCCATGTCGAAAACCCCGACCATTCGGGAAAAGGATTATTGACAAACAGGGGCATGATTATGCAAGCTGGATGGAAGTTAGAGGTTAGAGATTGGATCTAATATCTAACATCCATTCGCCATCTTAGGAATAAATACAAACTACAGACATACAACCACTTACGCAAATACAAACAGATGAAATTATATTTATTATTAAGCTTCCATGCTGTATTGTTGGCATTGTCAGACATTGCCCTGGCTTCAGACATAGATGAAGCAGCATTGAAAAGAAGCTACCCCTGGGCGGTCATTGATAAAGACACGATTGACCTCGGGATACTGAAACAAGGCATTACTGCCAGAAGCCATATCACCGTCCGGAATGAAGGCCAGTACGACCTCATCATTGCTGGTGTCAGAAGCTCTTGCGGGCTGATGATTCCTAACTGGCCTGCTGAACCTGTCCAAACAAACGAAGAAGTCATGGTCAGTTTCAGGTTCAATGCCAGCCGGCTGGGAGCATTTGAACGTCGAATCACCATTCATAGCAATGCCTTCCAGAAGAATAAAATAATTACTGTGCTGGGTGAAGTAGTGCCAGATGAATAAAACACATGTTCGGCATTCAGCATATCTTGTAAAATCCCAAAATTATTTTCATCTTTGCCGGCAATACCGTACAACTCATTAATATCAACCATAACACCATTTATTATGCCTAAAATATCAGAAAAAGGACGTCGCATGCCGGCCTCCCCCATCCGTAAGTTAGTTCCTTTTGCCGAAGCTGCCAAAAAGCGTGGCACCAGGGTTTACCACCTGAATATCGGTCAGCCCGACATTCCTACCCCGCAATCGATGATCGACGCCATGCACAACCTCGATGTGAAGGTGATTGAATACAGCCATTCGGCGGGCATCCTCTCCTATCGTGAGAAGCTTTGCGGTTATTATGCCAAACATGGCATCCATGTTACACCTGATGACATGATTGTAGGTGCCGGCGCCTCTGAGGCCATCCTTTTTGCGGTGCAAACCTGCCTGAACCCGGGTGACGAGATCATCATACCCGAACCTTTCTATGCCAATTACAATGGTTTTGCCATCAGCGCAGGGGTTGAAGTAAATCCAATCATCTCGACCATTGACACAGGCTTTGCACTGCCACCCATCGAGGAGTTTGAGAAGGCCATCACCCCCAAAACAAAGGCCATCATGGTGTGTAACCCCAACAACCCCACCGGATACCTGTACTCGAAAGAAGAGCTTGAAGTTTTGCGCCAGATCGTCAAAAAACACGACCTTTTCCTTTTTGCTGATGAGGTTTACCGTGAATTTTGCTATGATGGACTGAAGCACCATTCAGTAATGAACCTTGAAGGCATTGAAGACAATGTGGTGCTGTTTGATTCAGTGAGCAAGCGTTACAGTGCTTGCGGCATACGCATCGGGGTGATGATCTCGCGCAACAAAGAGATCATGGCCACTGCTATGAAATTTGCCCAGGCACGCCTGAGCCCGCCATCGCTGGGTCAGTTTGCTGCTGAGGCAGCCATTGATACTCCTGACAGCTACTTTGATGAAATTATTGCTGAATATCTGGCTAGGCGCAACACCGTTGTTGACGCGCTGGTCAGGATGAAAGGCGTTAAATGCCCAACACCCAAGGGTGCATTTTATGTAAATCCGCACCTGCCGATCGACGACAGCGACAAGTTCTGCCAATGGCTGCTGGAAGAATTCAGTCATGAAAACCAGACAGTGATGATGGCGCCAGCCACGGGCTTTTATGCTACTCCCGGTGCAGGAAAGAGCGAAGTGCGCATCTCATACGTACTCAATGTAGATGACTTGAAAAAAGCGATGACCTGCCTTGAGGAGGCATTGAAAGTTTATCCAGGCAGGACAGTTTAAGCAATTCAGGTTTTTTGTGCAACAGCAATCTTACCGGCCAGGAATTGGCCGGTAAATGACTCTTTGTAACTGGCAAGATCCTCGGGGCGACCTTCAAAAACAAGTGCACCCCCCTTGTCGCCCCCGTCAGGGCCAAGGTCAATCACCCAGTCAGCACTTTTGATCACCTCGGGGTTGTGCTCAATCACGACAATTGAATGGCCATTGTCTATCAGTGCATTGAATGCTTTAAGCAACTTGTTGATGTCATGAAAGTGTAAGCCTGTGGTTGGTTCATCAAAGATGAACAAGGTTTTGGACGTGGTGATTCCCTTTGTCAGGAATGATGCCAGCTTGATGCGTTGTGCCTCACCGCCACTCAGGGTGCTGCTTGGTTGACCCAGGCGAATGTATCCCAGACCCACATCTGCCAGTGGCTGTAAACGTGTGGCAATGCGCTTGCAGATAGCACCGCAGGAATCCGCACCGGAGAAAAAGCTGATGGCGTCATCCACGGTTAACTCGAGTACATCAGTAATGGTTTTTTCCCGGAAGCTGACGTCCAGTATCTCTTCTTTGAACCGCTGTCCCCGGCAGCTTTCACATTCCAGCACAATGTCGGCCATGAACTGCATCTCAATCCTTACAGTTCCCTCACCCTCGCACTCAGGGCAGCGTCCGCCCTCAATGTTGAATGAGAAAAAGCCGGGCTTATAAGCCCGCGCTTTTGACAACGGCTGAGCAGCGTATAAATGACGGATGTCGTCATACGCTTTAAGATAAGTGACAGGATTGGAGCGCGACGATTTTCCAATGGGGTTCTGGTCAATGTATTCAACATCCTTTAAGCTCCCAATATCCCCTTCAATGCCATCAAAAGTGCCGGTGCGTTCACCATATCCACCATATTCTTTCTTTAGCGCCGGATAGAGAATGTTTTTTACCAGCGTACTTTTCCCAGAGCCACTCACACCGGTGATGACGGTCATTATTCTCAATGGAATTTTGACATCAAAACCCTTGAGGTTATGTTGCCGCACCCCATTCAGGGCAATATACTCCTTCCATCTCCTGCGATGCTTTGGCAGGGGTATCTCTTTTTCTTTTCTCAGATAAGATGCTGTAAGGCTATCAGGATGCTTCAGCAAATCGTTAAATGACCCCTGGAAAACGACCTCGCCACCGTGAGAACCCGCCAAAGGTCCAATGTCAATCACCTGGTCGGCTTCCCGGATGATGTCTTCGTCGTGCTCCACCACGATCACGGTGTTGCCTGCATCGCGCAGCTGTTTTAAAACGCGGATAAGCCGGTGCGTATCACGCTGATGCAGCCCGATGCTCGGTTCATCAAGAATGTATAACGACCCGACCAGGCTGCTCCCTAAAGATGTGGCCAGGTTGATGCGCTGCGACTCGCCACCTGACAGGCTGTTGGAAAGGCGGTTCAGCGTGAGGTAGCCAAGGCCAACGTCGTTCAGGTAGTCCAGCCGGTTGTTGATTTCAGTAAGAAGTCTTTTAGAAACAACCCTTTCTTCTTCCGTAAGGGAAATATCTCTAAAAATAAGTTGCAGCTGTTCCAAAGGCATCAGCACCAATTCATTGATTGAATAACCTCCAACTTTTACAAAGCCGGCATCTTTGCGCAAACGCGTGCCCTTACAATCAGGACAAACCGTTTTCCCACGATACCGGGAAAGCATTACGCGGTACTGTATCTTATAAGTGTTTTCCTCAACCATCCTGAAGAAATCATCCAACCCATGAAAGTAACTGTTTCCTGTCCATAAAAGGTTCTTTTGCTTGTCATTAAGATCTTTATAAGGTTTGTGAATGGGAAAATCAAACTTATAGGCTGTGTTAACAAGCTGTTCCTTCCATTCTCCCATCTTTTCACCTTTCCAGGGAGCTATGGCACCTTCGAAAACGGAAAGCCGTTTATTGGGAATCACGAGGTCTGGGTCAATGCCAATGACACTGCCAAAGCCTTCGCAGGATTTGCAGGCTCCATAAGGGTTGTTGAAAGTAAAAAGGTTCACTGAGGGTTTTTCAAAACTGATGCCATCACGTTCAAAGCAGTTTGAGAATTGCCGCCGGTGTTGGAGGTCATCTGCAACATAATCAATGTAGCACGCTTCCTGTCCTTCATAAAAAGCAGTCTGCACTGAATCAGCAACACGAGCAATGAATTGAGTATCCTTCGGGTCGATGGCAAACCTGTCGATGATCATGAACAGTTGCTCAATGGCTTCAATTTCATTTCCAGAAGAAAGTACCGTTTCTATTTTTTCTACCTTGTCATTTATCAATACCCGGGTAAAGCCTTGCTGAAGCAGCACGGAGAGCTGCTCTTCCGCATTGCGGCCGTGTGTAAGAACAAGTGGAGCAAGCAGCATCACCATCGTACCGCCCGGCAGCGACAGGCAAAAATCCACTACATCGGTGACTGTGTCCCTGCTGACAAGCTCTCCAGACACAGGCGAGTAGGTGCGGCCAACGCGGGCAAACAACAATTTCAGGTAATCATAAACCTCGGTGGAAGTCCCCACGGTGGAGCGCGGATTGCGTGTGTTTACCTTCTGTTCAATCGCAATGGCCGGAGATATTCCCTTGATGTATTCAACTTCAGGCTTATGCATACGGCCAAGGAACTGGCGGGCATAAGAGCTAAGGCTTTCAACGTAACGTCGCTGTCCCTCAGCATACAAAGTGTCAAACGCCAATGATGACTTTCCCGAGCCCGACAGGCCGGTGATTACAACAAAACGGTTGCGCTCAATGGCTACATCAACCCCCTTGAGGTTATGCACACGGGCACCCTTAATCAAGATGTACTTACGGCTGTCAGAGCTTTCAATCGTCATAATCACCTCCAAAAAGAATAATCTGCAAAATTAGTGTTTTTTATGGTAACAAAGTGCGGTTGCGGGTTTATGGTTCATGGTTACGGTTGTCTGAACAACGCTTCGCATTTGGGGCTCGATTTTATTGGCCGGTCAAGCCCGGCCAATAAAAAAACGAGTGGGTGCTATAGGGGCGACACTGGGGTCGCCCGCAATCGAAAAGGCGGTGGCCACAATGCGGTAATGACATCGACTCACCGGCCTGCTTTACCCCGCCCGGGCCACGGAAACCTTTTTCACCTTCACATAAAAACACGTTTAATACATATGTTTTATATAAATTTTTAATTTATTACCAATTATTTTTAGGTGTTTTGACATAATTATCTGGTTTTTTTGTACCTTGCACATCCTTATCAGATATTTATTGCAGTACGATACACAAATTATACCGGGTATGATACAGGAAAAACTAACAGATTTCATTTTAAAGGCCATCAGGAACAATTGGAAAATCAAAGCACTTGCTGATTATAAGGGAAAATCATTTACCTACGGTGATGTAGCCGGCTATATGGTACATTTGCATACACGCTTTGAGGCTTATGGCATAAAGCCCGGCGACAAAATCGCGCTTCTTGGTAAAAACTCGGCCAACTGGGGCATTACATACCTGGCTGTGATCACTTACGGAGCAACGGTGGTGCCCATTTTGCCTGATTTCAAATCAAATGACGTGCACCACATTGTCAACCATTCAGGTGCAAAACTCTTACTGGCGGCAGATCATCTCTTTGACAACCTTGATCCTGAAAAAATGGGTGAACTGCTGGGGGTGGTGTCATTAACTGACTGGTCAGTGCTCTATGATGGGAAAAGCATTCCCATAAGCCGAATGGCAGAGAAAATTGAAAATTTACATCAGAAGAAATACCCTTATGGGGTGCAGTCTGACAGCCTGCTTCTGCCATTATTACCAAACGATAAGCTGGCCGTGATTAGCTATACCTCGGGAACGACAGGTTTTACAAAAGGGGTTATGCTTCCACACAACAGCTTGGCTGCCAACATTGTATATGCCAACAACAACATGCCACTCAGCCCAGGGGATGCCATTGTGTCCTTTCTGCCACTGGCACATGCCTATGGCTGTGCTTTTGAGTTTTTGTGGCCATTTACATTGGGCTGCCAAATCACCTTTCTGACCAAAACACCATCACCGCAGATCATACTGGAAGCTTTCAGCAAAATAAAACCCAGGCTTGTTTTGTCTGTGCCGCTTATTATTGAAAAGATATACAAAAAACAGGTCATGCCAGCGCTTCAAAGGCCTCCCATGAAAGTGTTGCTGAAAACACCAGGGTTGAACAAGATCATCCATAAAAAGGTCAGACAAAAGCTGGTTGATGTTTTTGGCGGCAATTTCCACGAAGTGGTAATTGGTGGCGCCCCGCTCAACAAGGAGGTTGAAGAATTCCTGAACAAGATCGGTTTCCCCTTTTCAATCGGCTACGGAATGACCGAATGCGGACCCTTGATCAGCTATGCAAACTGGGACAAAACAAGGATTGGTTCAGCAGGAAAAGTGGTTGATAGCCTTGAAATTAAAATAGATAGTCCGGAACCCGGAAAAATAGCCGGCGAAATCCTGGTGCGAGGCGAAAATGTAATGGCTGGATATTACAAGAATAAAGAAGCTACCAGCAAGGCACTCGACAAGGATGGCTGGTTACATACCGGTGACCTTGGCCTGCTTGACAAAGACGGGTTTGTATTTATCAAAGGGCGCAGCAAAACAATGATCCTGGGTCCATCAGGACAAAACATCTACCCGGAAGAGATAGAAGCCATGCTCAACAACAAACCATTTATCCAGGAAGCCCTTGTCATTGAAAAGAATAATCGCCTGGAGGCACTTGTTTACCCCGATTATGAAGCAACGGACAAAATGAACATCAAAGAGCAGCAACTAACTGATTTGCTTATGAAATACAAAGCTGAATTAAACAAATCCCTCCCTTCATTCATGAATCTTGCCGCTATAAAAATTGTGCCTGAAGAGTTTGAAAAAACGCCCAAGAAGAGCATCAAGCGCTTTCTATACACTATGACCAATTAGTTTTTTTTAAAAATAATTTTGTCATTACATAAAAAATAGTGTATATTTGTCAAATATTAAAAACAAGTGAATCGCCAGATTCCATTAACCATTAAAAAAAAGGAGGACGGATTATCGAATAGAACCTTACGCTAGTTAACCAACACAAGGAGGCCAATCTTATGAATGACCGCACGAAGACTAGCGATCAGGAGCTGATCCGTCTATTTATTTCTGGTGACCACAATGCCCTTGAAACCCTGATCAACAGGCATCAACGCAAACTGTTTTCCTACATTCTTCTTATTGTAAAAGATAAGCATCTTGCGGAAGACGTATTCCAGGACACCTTTATTAAGATTATTAACACCCTGCGGGCTGGCGCGTACAACGAAGAGGGGAAGTTTCTTCCCTGGGCAATGCGCATAGCCCACAATCTTATCATTGACTTTTTCAGAAAATCAAAACGTATGCCTTTCCGTGAAAACAGTGAGGAATATGATCTTTTTGACACACTGAAAGTCTATGATGAAACCATCGAAGACAAAATCATCATTGCCCAGATACATGATGATGTCAAGAAGCTCATTGAGCATCTTCCTGTAGAGCAAAAAGAAGTGCTTAAGATGAGGCACTATGATGAAATGAGCTTTAAGGAGATAGCTCAGCAAACCGATGTTAGCATCAATACCGCGCTTGGAAGGATGCGATATGCGCTGATCAATTTGCGAAAACTTATTGATGAACACAACATCGTGCTAACCCGATAATCATTAACTTTGCCTGCTGGTTTACTGCCGGGTACAAGGATGATGCTGGCATTTTTACACGGATTTCTGTCTATGTCACGGTTTTTTATGTCCGAAACAGCATCTTATTGGTGCCATTAATACACAATTTGGAATGACAAAAAGGGACACCATCTTCAATAAATTTGAAAAGGCCGGCCTGGTTACCGTATTGGTTGTAATACTTTTAAGGGTGTTGCTGGGCCCGGATGCCAATTTCTTACTGCTTGTGACCACCACCATTTTGTCAACCTATTATCTTTGGTTTGGCTTTTTTATTTTCAATAAAATAACCCCACTGAGCCTGCTCAACAAATCCGTAACGCAATCATTAACCTCATTTGAGGTTTACCTTAGCATTATAATGGGGGTTGTCATCTCTTACGCACTGATTGCGATATTGACGGGCTTCTTTTTTTATCCTGTGATGCCGGTCATATTAGGATCAGCGCTTAGCTTGCTCGTGGCATTCAGTATTTTTCTCGCTATTTACAAGGTCATAAAGAAAAAGAAGATCAACTTCCTTGAAAGTTTCAGCATTCGTACGCTGGTTTATGGGATACTGCTCATTTTGCTGACAGTACCGCCATTGGAAACCCGTCTGCATATTTTGTTCAAAGACTACCCGGAGTTTGTTGAAGCTTACCTTGACTGCCGTGAAAACCCGGATGACGAAAAGAAGCAAGAAAGGCTCAAAGAAGAGCGCAGCCGCTTCCGTTAGAAATACATCTGCCAGCTAACAGAGATCATTGATTAAAGAAATTACCCAACTGAATCAAACAAGCTACAAGCCCAGTTCCTTCTTTATAGCTTCTATGGATGAAAGCAGATTTGCACGCTTTTCTTCATACTCCTGAGCATTTTCAAGCTTTGTCCGGCAACCAAAATAAAACTTGATCTTAGGTTCTGTGCCCGATGGCCGCATGGTAATGCGCGTTCCGTCTTCGAGCACAAATTGCAAGACATTTGACTTTGGCAGGTCAAC
>SKOK01000179.1 GCA_007120085.1 Bacteroidales bacterium
ATGCAGCTACCGCATCATCAATCCTAAAATTACCGGTCATTAAAAAACCAGTACCAAAAGCGATGATCCCTTTTTGCAATTCCTTGAATTTGGCTTTTTAAACATCATTCGATAATGTCTTTTACCAGGTGGTGCATGTGGATCGTCATCAACCGCCTGATATCATTTTCTCTTTCCCTTCGTTTTGCGTAACTAAAGAGTTTGGTAAAATTGATGGCGTAATTACTTAAAGCATTCTTATAGATGTGAATCAATTCAGAGCCTTGAAGGTAGCTGAAAAGCTTTTCTTCTGAAAATAGGTCCACCAGTATCTTCTCGAGTAACGGCGTATAAAGTGTCACCCCCTTATCTATTCTCTTGGAAATAGGTGAGCGCGTGATTAACTTCTTAATGACTACCGGAAAGTTGCTTTCAGCGATATAGAAATTGATAAGCTTATCATCCGGATTCATGTAAACCTCCTGTCTAGATGAGTCTTTCAGTTCATAGTACAACGGCTCAATAAAATCCTTTTCTATTTCAATCAGTATGATGCGTCTGCTGGCCTGATGCTGCGAAAATTCATTAAACCACTCTGTCTCCCAAATGCAGTGTTTAACGTCTTCAAATTTGTTGGTGATCTGTTTTGCCAGCTTAATAATCTCGGGAGATATTTTCGGCTTATAACCTCTAATTTCTGCCAAAATTACAATTTCTGGCGAATATATGAAATCAAATTTTTGCCAGTAATACAAAATACTGGCATTATTTTGGAATGCAAGATATGCACTGATTATATTTCCAGGATAAATAAACTTGGTCATTTGCTGTTGATCCAAATTAAAAATAGTTGAGCTAGCATGTTTGATACCCATGTCAAGATCCGGAAGACTAATATCACCATCAAACCCCTACAACTCTCCGCTCCCCCAACGCCCGGCTAAAATCTCCGATTGCCTTGCGGATCATGCCTGAATCGATTTGTGTGTAATGGGTTTGGAGTACGTGGGTGGTATCACCCACAATCTTGGCGCGGATTTCAGCTGGCACGCCCAGGCGATAAAGCAGGTGACCCGTACCTTTCGTTAAACGATCAATTTTTAAAAAACCGGTCATCCCACCATGTTGCGGGATTATTCCTGATGTATTTTGCAATGTATTGTTGCGCGCGTTCGTTGCGAATGATTCGGTCGTGATAATTACGTTGCCATAATTTGCCGTTGAATGGTTTCCATCCAAATTGTTTAACCCCATGTATATATTGAACCGTTACAATGGATTCAAACGCCCCGAGCATTTCGCCAACGGTAGGGGCGACCCTCGTGGTCGTCTTCTGGGCGACCCTCGTGGTCGTCTTCTGGGCGACCACAAGGGTCGCCCCTACCGATGGTTTGCCAATATCATTTTGGGCAACCGTGGGGGGTTGGGTGTCCACGAGGGTCGCCCGTACGGAGATTTCCAAAATGGCATGGAAATGGTTGGGCATCACCACAAAATCGTGCAATTTGATGTTGTTAAAACGTTGCGGTAATTTTAACCATTCTGCTTCCACCATTTTACCGGCCTCGTTTAATATCATACCTTCTTTTACCACATGCCCAAACAAACACGCCCTGTCTTTACAACATATCGTTATAAAATACAACCCCGGCCGGCTGTAATCGTAACCCTTCAAACGTATGGACTTCCTGTTATGTTTTTTTCGACTGTATTTCATGCCACCACAGTTATTATAATTGAAAACAACAATACCACAAACGGCGTTATTTGTGTTTAATAATTATATATTAAATATTTATTATAATATATTTTCTGCCAAAGATAATATATTATTTATTAATACACCGTGGGGGCGACCCTTGTGGTCGCCCATGGTGAAATACAAATTGCCTAAAATGACAATTTCAGGCAACAATTAAAGAGTTTGGTTGAATTTTGAACGGAAGTTGAGGTCTCGAGCGGATTCGAACCGCTGTAAAAGGTTTTGCAGACCTCCGCCTAGCCACTCGGCCACGAGACCCTCGATTTTAGCACTGCAAAAATACACCTTTTATCCATAATAGCCAAATTATTTTAATCCCGAACCCATAAATTACACCGAATCAATCACAGGTGAAACACCCATGTCGAAGATCCCAATCATTCGGGAATAAGATTTTTGACACACATGGAAATGATTACGCAAGCTCGAAGCTGGAAGCTGGAAGGGTTCGCGGCAGTAAACGGAGCACCCTGAGAAGGGCAGCTTAAACACAACCACAAAGAGCTAAAAAACACATAGTTGAGCAAATATAAACAGATAAAAATGCACTCAACCAACAAATCCAAACAAAAAATAAAGAAAAAACCTTGACTTTCTACATTAAAACTTTTACATTTGTACATACGTTTAATATTTTGAATCCGAAATTCATAACTAAACCTCAACGCAATGAAAAAATCAATCTACCCCTTTATTTTTATTTTCTTGCTGTTCGGCACAGTGCTCCCCACATCGGGCGCCTCGAACAGCTTCGACAGCCAGAAAGCAGGCCCGGACATACTGAAGGGCGAACGCCCGCCAGTTAACTGGGAAAAAGTTCCGGACGACGCCTTTGAACCTGGCATCATCCAGGTCAAATTCAACACCCGGATGGCAGAAAACCTGCCGGAAGCGCTGCTGGAAAGCATGGATAACCAGGTAATAAGGCTCGGACACGATGCTATTGACCTACTCAATCAGCGATTTGGTGTGACACGTTATAAGTCAATGATACACGACATATATGACTTGTCGCCACAAAGTGCTGCACTCGCACCCCGACACCAGCAGTGGGGATTACACCTTTGGTATGAGCTCCGTATTGATAGTCGCCATGACATACTTGCAGCCGTAGATGCTTTTAACCGCCTGCCGGAAGTAGAAATTGCCGAACCCGTGCTTGTGAAGCAGTTGATTGAACCCGTATCGGTTTCTCCTCTCAGGGATGCAGGTGATGAAACAAACAGGATGAGCCCCAACGACCAGTTTTACGGTCTGCAGTATGGTTTTAAAAATACCGGACAGGACATCCGCGGCGTGATTGGCACTCCCGGTGCCGACATCAGCGCAGAACCTGCCTGGGAATTCATCACCGGCAATCCTGACGTAATCGTAGCAGTGATCGACGGTGGCATACAATTCAACCATCCTGACCTCTCTGCCAACATCTGGCCGGGCATCGGACCTGACGGCACCAATACCAAAGCCGACGACCATGGAACCCACGTAGCTGGAACCATTGCCGCTGTGACCAATAACGAAATTGGTGTAGCAGGTGCTGCCGGTGGCGACGGCACCCCGGAAAGTGGTGTCAAGCTGATGAGCCTTGACCTGTTTGACGGTTCTCACGGCCTCAACACCTTGGGAATGAATATATATGCTGCCGACAATGGCGCGGCAATCTCACAAAACAGCTGGGGATACGGAAGTCCGGGCGTTTACAACCAGTCTGACCTCGATGGCATCGACTATTTCAATGCCCATGGTGGGGGTAATATCCTTGGCGGTGGATTAACAATTTTCGCTGCCGGCAACAGCAACGACAACAGACAATGGTACCCGGCCTACTACTCCGGAGCCATGGCCGTGGCCTCTACCGACAACCGCGACCAGAAGTCAAGCTTTTCAAATTATGGCTCCTGGATTGACCTTGCGGCTCCGGGAACAGATATCGCAAGTACCGGTTCAGGAAGTTCATATATATGGATGTCGGGCACATCAATGGCTTGTCCGCACGTTTCAGGTATAGCTGCCCTGGTTCTTGCTTATGCCCCTGGCGTAATGAGCAACCAGGATTTGTGGAACCTGCTGGTGGCCACCACAGACAATATCGACAGCCAGAACGCCAATTATGTGGGTCTGCTGGGATCGGGCAGGTTGAATGCCTACCAGGCCATACAGGCAGCACAGGCTTTCCTTGGTGCTGTTGAACGTCCGGCCAGCCTGGCTGCAACAGCCATCAGCGAAGACCAGATAGACTTGCAGTGGCAGGCCAACACAGCCAACAACGCTGTGCTGGTAGCATTTTCTGAAAATGGAAGCTTCGGCACGCCTGCCGATGGCGTGGTTTATTCAGCAGGTCAAAACATCAACGGCGGCGGAACCGTATTGTATTTTGGTCAGGGTCAGAACGCATTAAGCCATACCGGTCTTGACTTTGCCAGCACCTACTACTACAGGGCATGGTCTTACAATGGCAGCGAATACTCAGGACACCTGGCGGCCCAGGCAACGACATTCCCACCGGATAACTTCCCGCTGCCATTTACCGAAAACTTTGATGACACATCCGGCATCCCGCTCGGATGGTCAACATCAGGAACATCACAGTGGGCCGTAGGTACATTCTCCAACGGCCTCACCGGCACCACCGGCAACTATGCGTGGACGGAGATGAGCGGAAACAACGCACGCACGGCACACCTCGTGAGCCCCAATCTCGTCTTCAGCAATTTCACAGACATACGCCTGGAGTTTAAACACCGCTACAACCACGAACGCAGCTCCGCCATCCTGGCTTACAGCCTCAACAATGGTGGCAGCTGGACCACCATACAAACATGGACAGGCAACACCGGAACAACCACGTTTGACCAGGTGCTGCCGGCACTGGCAGGACAACCCAACGTAATGTTCCGCTGGACACTCGCATTTGAAGGCGGTGGCCCTCCCAGCAGAAGCAGAAGCTGGAGCATCGATGACGTTTCGGTGAAAGGTACCTCAGCAGGAACCACATACACCATCGCTGCCTCAGCAGGCGCAGGCGGCAGCATCAGCCCAGCCGGCAATGTCACTGTTTCTGAAGGCAGCAACCAAACCTTCACCATCACAGCCGACAACGGCTTTGAGATTGCTGATGTACTCGTGGATGGAATTAGCGTGGGTGCGGTAAGTGAGTATACCTTTACCAACGTATCGGCCAACCACAGCATCGCAGCCAGCTTCATAGAAGTACCGGTGATAACCTATACCATTACCGCCTCAGCAGGTACCGGAGGGAGCATCAACCCTTCAGGAAATATTACAGTGGTTGAAGGCGACAACCAAAGCTTTACCATCACCGCCAACAGCGGCTATGCCATTGCTGATGTTGTTGTGAATGGCAGTAGCGTGGGTGCGGTAAGTGAGTATACCTTTACCAACGTAACGGCTAACCACAGCATAGCAGCAACTTTTGAAGAAGTACCAGTGATAACTTACACCATTCTGGCATCAGCAGGAAGCGGCGGAAGCATTAACCCCGCTGGCGAAATCACAGTAGTTGAAGGCGAAAGCCAAAGCTTCAGCATCAGCGCCGACAACGGATTTGTCATTGCTGATGTGCTGGTTGACGGCAGCAGCGTGGGTGCAGTAAGCAATTTCACCTTTAGCAATATCAGCACAAATCACACAATTTCAGCAAGTTTTGATACAGCACCCGATGACCCCTGCGTGATATCAGTGTTGCCATTTGTGCAGGATTTCAATGCAACATCCGTTATACCTGAATGCTGGCAAAGCGTTATTAACCTTGGCGTGACAGCCTGGCAAGCGGGCACATTTAATGGTGGCCTCACCGGCACCACTGGCAATTACGCCTATTTCCACTACCAGGGTAACCGCGAACAAAATGCCGACCTGATAAGCCAACCATTTGACTTCAGCAATTACACAGGCATAAACCTGGCATTTACCCATTACCATGTGGCCAGCCGGAGTTCCGTCGGACTCTATTACAGCACTGACGGCGGCAACAATTGGACCACTATCCAGACCTGGAGCAACAGCACCGCCAATCCTGCCACTTTCAGCCAGAACCTTCCTGCCCTGGCCGGACAGCCGAACGTGATCTTCCGCTGGAACATGGATTATCCCGGAGGTGGCCCACCCAGCAACGCGCGCAGCTGGAGTATTGATGATATCCTTGTTACCGGCACAGTCGCACAGGGCGCTCAGCAAGCTTCATTCCCGGCAGGCATTGATGATGTCACAAGCAAAGAATCCCTGCAAATGAACAGCTTCCCCAACCCGGCACAAGACCAGCTGAACATTAGCTTCAGCAGGGATATAAGCTCGGGAACGATCATCATCAGCAACATCACCGGAAGCATCATGCATCGGGAAACAGTAAATGACCTGATGGCCAATCAAAGCATCAGCATCAACACTTCTTACTTTAACAATGGCTTATTCATTGTAAGACTGATTGCTGACGATGAATCTGTTTCCAATGTCATTTCTGTTCAAAAATAGCACTTCAATTACCCCCATACATTGTTGAAGAACAAAAAGAGACTGCCGACTATTCGGTGGTCTCTTTTTTTTTCAACAATATCCAAACATTGTTGTTAGGTTTATGAATCTTTTTCGAAACCAATATAACCAATACAATATGTTCAGAACCATTGTTATCATTCACACATTGATGATTCTATTCTTGTTATCATCAAGCCTCTGCGCCCAACAAGCACCTCAAACCCTGCTCACCACCATCAGTGATCTTACAGAGGAAATTGAGGCAGAAGTTATTTCCTGGCGGCGCGACTTCCACCAGCATCCGGAGCTGAGCAATCGCGAATACAGGACTGCCGGTATTGTTGCAGAACACCTGCGTAGTCTGGGTATGGAAGTACAGACGGGAGTTGCCAAAACCGGTGTCGTGGGATTGCTGCGCGGTCCGGAAGATGGCCCTGTAATTGCCCTGCGCGCCGATATGGATGCCCTTCCCATCACTGAAGAAACGGGTTTGCCATTTGCCTCAACGGTTACTACCACCTTCCAGGGCGAAGTGGTTGGCGTGATGCACGCCTGCGGTCACGACCTGCATACCTCATCGCTGATGGGTGTGGCTACCGTTTTAGCCGGAATACGCGATCAACTGCCTGGCAGTGTTAAGTTCATCTTTCAGCCGGCGGAAGAGGGCGCCTTCGATTACGACGTGTGGGGTGCCAAACTGATGGTGCAGGAAGGTGTGCTGGAGAATCCACGCCCTGACGCAATCTTTGGGATGCATGTATGGCCCTTCACCACAGGCACCATCGCATACAACGGCGGAGCCATCATGGCCAGCGTCGACAACTTCAACATCACCATCAAAGGAAGCGGAGGGCATGCCGCCGCACCCTGGGAAACAAACGATCCCATCATCGTTGCATCAAAAGTGGTTAGCGGACTGCAAACCCTGGTGAGCCGCAATGCCGAACTAACCAAAGGTGCTGCTGTGGTGAGCGTTGGCAGCATCAGGGGAGGAAACCGCCATAACATCATCCCTGACGAAGTGGAACTGCTGGGGACCATCCGCACCCACAATGAGGAAACACGCAAGATGATACACGAAAGACTAAAAACATTCGTGCACAACACAGCCGAAGCATTTGGCACACAGGCTGAGATTGCCATTGACAGGCTCTACCCGGCCGTAATCAACAACAGCGATTTGGTTAATAGCATGTTACCAGTTATCAGGGAATCAGTCGGACACGACAATGTGCAAGAGATGTACCCGCTGATGATCGCTGAAGACTTTTCTTATTATGCCAACGAAATACCCGCCATGTTTTATATGCTTGGCACACTCCCACACGACAATGCTGGTTCGGTGGAACCCATCCATTCACCCCGCTTTGATGTGGATGAAGCGGCCATCAGCACCGCCGTTAGAACCATGAGTTACCTGGCCGTTGAAGCACTTTACCTCTTTAAGGATCAATAGAACAGTCGGTTACGGGTTCATGGTTCATAGTTTCGGGTTAGGCGTTACTGGTTACTGATTACTGGTTACTTGGTTGATGACATTTTTCCTTGGAGGCGTGACTATATTGGCCGGGCTTGACCGGCCAGCATTAACCCCCAAAGGTTGCCTGTAGTGACAGCACTTGGGCTGTCATCGTACTGACGTCGCCCGCACAGATGTTAGGCACCAGCCACTTTTTCATAGGTTTACGGTTACTGGCGGTTTGTCATTTGAAATATTAAGAATGACATTTGGTCGCAGGCATACATTTTCAATCGTGGGCCAATGGAAACCACGGAGTGGTTTAATGTGAATAGCCCCGCACGTGCGGGGTGAATTGGCGCACTAACCCAAAAACCCTGAAAGGGTTTAATAGCGTATTGAACATAACACTTTTTTTAACGACGATCATTTTTGCTGATATTGAACCCTTTTCAGAGTTCTCAAATGGGCTGCGACCGTTAAACCCGGCATTTCATAACGGGCTATTCACGTTGTACCCTATCGGGGTACCCTGTCGGCCAAGATTTTATCAACCTTTTTTGTCATTTAGTAAAGAACAATAAACCAATGTTTTACACATACTGTCATTAGTAGCGCCAGCAAAGAATCTCTCAGCCCAAACAGATTCATCACTCCGCTACGCTCCATTCAGGATGACAATTCAAACCCTTCAACAATTCAACAACTAAACAATTCAACAACTAAACAACAAACCCTGTCACACTGAGCGAAGTCGAAGTGCAACAAACAACTAAACACCAAACACATTATAAATATTTAACACCAATTAATTTTATTTCCATTACCTAATTCATAATTTTGAAAATATATTATAACAATATATAAATTAATAAAACGTGAGTTATGAAAAATGCAGGATTGATTTTATTGATTATTGGATTGATTATTACATTGCCGGCCTG
>SKOK01000175.1 GCA_007120085.1 Bacteroidales bacterium
CACATTTGCACATTTGCACATCAGTACATCATCCTGATCTCCAGCGTCGTTCCCTTATCCACCTCGCTGCTTATATCCAGCTTGTCGGCGTTTTTTTTGATGTTGGCCAGGCCCATTCCGGCTCCGAAGCCCATTTCTCGCACTGCATCGCTGGCGGTTGAATACCCTTCTTCCATTGCTTTTTCAATATCCTCAATTCCGGGACCCTCATCAACAAAGCGGATGATGATCTGCTTGTCTTCCACATCGGCATAGATGGTCCCACTATAGGCGTGGGCTACAATGTTTACCTCTGCTTCATAAGCGGCAACAACGGTACGCTTAATGATGCCCGCATCTACGTTCAGTCTTTTTAAGAGCTTTTTTATCTGGCTGGATGCATATCCGGCACGTGTGAAATCACCACCTTCTACATTGAAAACCAACTGATTTTGTTCGCCCATAAGGTTTAATATACTGGTTTTACTCCTTCCTGATACAGCAATCCGCAGGTTTTAAATACTGAATACCTGCATTCAATGATCATGATTTCATTCTCTTTAGCCATCTGAATCATTTCAGGTGTGGCCTTTTTGTTCCTGGCAAAAACAATGCATTTGATATCCGACATCTCGGCAGTGCGTATTGTTTGCGTGTTGGCAAGCCCCGTGATGAGCAGCACATGGTCATGCTTTAACGTAAGCACATCGCTCATTAAGTCAGAAGCAAAAGCCACCTCAATGGCATACTGCATCTGATCCTCTCCGCAGACGATAGGTGCATCAAGTACCCGTGCAATGTCTTCAACCTTCATTTTTAGTGTTTTTACCTGATTTTTGTGCAAAAATAATCATTTAGATTAATATGAACAAATAAAGTTGTGAATTTTTTCACAGCTTACTTGAAAACCATCTAATCAGCAAAGTGCATCCTTCAAAAGATGTTGCACACAGAGTGATCAATTGTTCAGTCTGTGGAGCAAAACAGCCAGGTCGGCATAAACTGACGTATTTTCAACAATGATATGTTCAGGCACTTTGATCGATTGAGGCGAAAAGTTCCATATCGCCCTTACCCCCCAGGCAACAGCCAGGTCAGCAATCTCCTGGGCACTGCTGCCAGGCGTAGTAATAATGGCAATACGCGCTGCCATCGTTTGCGACAGATCACGAAACATGTCAATACCGTAAATCTTCACGCCTTTGATACTCGAGTTGATCACATTTTTATCCACATCAAAACCAGCTATGATCTTCAGCCCGTACTGATTTAAACCCTGGTAATTGATCAAGGCGCGGCCGAGGTTTCCCACACCAAACAAAAAAGCACTATCACACGAATCAAAGTCAAGGAAACTCACCATGGTCTCTATCAACTCATCAACGTTATAACCAATTTTCGTCTTGCCCCTGACACCGGTATATGACAAATCCTTTGTCACCAATGTGGCGTCCATCATGAAAACACCAGCTATCCGGCTGCTGGAAACATAGCTTACATTGTTAATCTTTAACGATTTAAAATAATTCAGATAGCCAGGCAGCCGCCGCAAGGTAGGCATGGGCACGGCTCCGTGCCTGGCTGTGTGGTTGTTATTGCCTTGATTAGCCATGTCGTTTGGTTACTGGTTCAGAGTTCAGAGTTCAGAGTTCAGGGTTTGGAGTTCAGATTTTATTCCGCAAAGCCTTTAAGCTCCATTCTCCAAATTTTTACAATTAATCATCAAACGATTAAACAATTCAACAATTCAACAATTCAACGATTAAACAATTCAACAATTCAACAATTAAACAATTCAACAATTAAACAATTAAACAATTCAACGATTAAACGATTAAACGATTAAACAATTCAACAATTCAACAATTCAACAATTCAACAATTCAACAATTAAACAATTAAACAATTAAACAATTCAACAATTCAACAATTCAACAATTCAACAATTCAACAATTAAAAAAAGGCTTGACCGGTATTTGGCTGTCGAATTGCCTTTCTACCGGATCAAGCCTTTATGTTATGATTACCTTCCGGCAAGCATGTTAATGGCGCTTGCGTGGGTAATAGTGCGTATGCAACAGGTCGTGCGATCTATGACCCAGCGGTTCGTGCAGGAATGATTTATAGATTTCAGCGACTTCCGGGTTTTCGTGCGACTTGCGGATCACCATTGCCTCATCTTCTTCATAGATGCCGGCGGCGCGCTTCTTGCGAATCTCCATATTGGTAGGCATTGGCTGTCCACCGCCACCGATACAACCACTCGGGCAAGCCATGATCTCAATGAAGTGATGGTTGGCCTCCCCTGCCCTGATCTTATCCATCAGGATCTTGGCATTGGCCAGTCCGTGGGCAATTGCCACATTTAGCTCAACACCTTCCAGGAAGCTCCATTCGGGCTTCACATCCTTGATCTTCACAGAAGCTTCCTTCACGCCTTCCATGCCCCTAATGGGCTTGATGTTCAGGTTTGCAAAAGGCACTTCCCTACCAGTAACGATCTCATAAGCAGTACGCAAGGCGGCTTCCATCACACCACCGGTAGCACCAAAAATAACCGCTGCACCTGTTGATTCACCCAGGATGGTGTCGTATTTCTCGTCTTCCAGTTTTTCAAAATCGATACCAGCCTGGTGAATCATGCGGCCAAGCTCGCGGGTTGTCAACACATAGTCCACATCTTTGTAGCCACTGCCGCGCATCTCCGGCCTTTCAGCCTCAAATTTCTTGGCCGTACACGGCATGATGGAAACCACGACCATCTCGGCGGGATTCTTGTTCACCTTTTCGGCATAATATGTTTTGGCTAGTGGGCCAAACATCTGTTGTGGCGATTTACAAGTAGAAAGGTTGGCCAGCAAATCAGGGAACATGTGCTCCTGGAACTTGATCCAGCCGGGTGAGCAGCTGGTAAGCATCGGCAAAGCAACTTCTTTGCCGTCAACCAGGGCCTCTTTCAGCCTTGTTAGCAGCTCAGTTCCTTCCTCCATAATGGTCAGGTCAGCGGTAAAGTCTGTGTCCAGAACTTTATCGAAACCAAGTCTGCGCAGCGCAGCAACCATTTTACCGGTAACCCTGGTGCCGGGCTCCATACCAAACTCCTCACCAATAGCCACCCTTGTGGCCGGGGCAGTCTGCACAACTACAAACTTCTTGGGATCATAAATGGCATCAAATACCTCATCAATATAGTTCCTCTCGGTAAGTGCCGCAGTGGGACAACGGTTGATACACTGTCCACAGTTTGTACAAACCACGTCGTTCATCGGTTTATCCATGAAAGTGCTGATGCGCATATTGTTACCCTTATGTGTAACTGCAAGCGCACTTACATACTGAAGGCTGGTACACGTGCGCACGCAGCGCTGGCAGCGAATACACTTGCTGTCGTCCTTTTCAATTGACGGGCTTGAGATATCGGGTTGCTTATCCTTTTCTTTTACAAGATCCAGGAATACGTGGTCACCGATGCGGTAGTCGTTCGACATATCCTGCAGTTCACAATAACCGCTTTTGAAGCACTTGGTACAGTCAGCATTGTGCTCAGACAGCAGCAACTCTACAATGTGCTTGCGTGCCTGCCGTACTTTGAGACTATTGGTTTGTATTTCCATTCCCTCGCTTACAGGCGTAGCACAGGCTGCTGGCAGCAGGCGTGCACCCTTTTGCTCAACAACACAAACACGGCAATTACCAGCCACACAAAGGTCATCATGATGACAGAGCGTGGGAATCTTGAAATTTAGCTGGCGGGCAGCATCCAGGATGGTGGTTCCCTCATCTACCGATACAGCTATATTATTGATTTTCAGGTTTACTTTATATTTACTCATGGGTTTATCTCCTGTTAAAATTTATAAATAGCCGGGGATTAATAGATGATCTCTTCCCGGAAATTCTTTATGATAGAGTTAAAAGGGTTGGGGACAGATTGCCCGAGTCCGCATTTGGATGCAATGCGCATCGTATCAGAAAGTTTTTGTAGATCTTCCAGGTAAGATGGTGGTTTGATCCCTTTCTTCACAGCTTCAATACCTTTCAGAAGCTGCTGGCAGCCAACACGGCAGGGTGTACATTGTCCGCACGACTCCTCTTCCATGAACTCCAGGTAGTCATTCAGGATGTTATACATCGAGCGACTGCTGTTGAACAGCATCATCGACCCCCCTGTAGGAATTCCCTCAAAACCGATTAGCGTACTTTTAAAGTCCTTGCGTGCTACGCAAAAACCTGAAGCACCACCAACCTGAACAGCTTTTGTATCACCGTCACCAAACTCTTCCACAAATTGTTCCAGAGTCATACCAAGCTCCAGCTCAAATATACCGGGCGTCGGTGTATCACCGGAAACGGAGAATACTTTTGACCCGCGTGAGTCGAAAGTGCCCATCTCCTTGAATTTCTCCGGACCTTCCTGTGCGATCATCAGGGCAAACACCAGCGTCTCAACGTTATTCACAGATGTTGGTTTTCCCAGGTAACCGTGAGATGTGGGAAATGGTGGCTTGTTACGTGGCTCGCCACGCTTGCCTTCCATCGACTCCATCAGTGCGGTCTCCTCACCGCAAACGTAAGCACCACTGCCCGAACAAATCCTGATTGTAAAGTCAAACTTCAACGCCTTCAGTTTCTTATGAAACTCATCAATGTGCTTGTGAAGTGAGGGCAATAAAAAGTTGTATTCGCCCCTAAGGTAAATATAACCCTCGCTTGCGCCAATGCAATATCCACAAAGGGCCATTCCTGCAAGCACCTTCTCAGGAACCTGCGTAAGAATCTCCCTGTCCTTGAAAGTGCCAGGTTCGCCTTCATCGGCATTGCAAATTACATATTTCTGATCTGCTTCTTCGTTTTTGGCAAATTTCCATTTCAGTCCTGTAGGAAAGCCGGCGCCGCCCCTGCCACGCAAACCTGAGTCTATCACGTCAAGGATGATCTCGTCGCGCGTGCGCTTAAGCGACTGCTCAACGATGGCCATGTAATCCACCTTCCCAAAAATCAGGTCAACCTTTTTTATATTTTTTTCCATAATGATGTTGTTTTTCTGTTTTTATTTGACAACTATTGCATACCAACCGGCTATCAGCCCTTTTTCAGGTATTGATTAATGATCTCGGTTACTTTCTCAGGTGTCACTTCCGGATAAACCTCATCATTGATCAGCATGACAGGCCCCTTGTGGCACCAGCCCAGGCAGTTGGCCTGCAAAAGACTGAACCTCTTGTCAGTAGTGGTCTCACCAAGCTTGATTTTCAGCATGCCCTCAATGGTGCGAATGATCTCATCCTTGCCTTTCATATGGCAAGTGATGGTTTTACAAACCCTGATGATGTACTTCCCACGCGGAACAGTGTCCAGAAACGTGTAAAAAGATGCGGTACCAAAAACATCAGCCGTGCTCAGATCAAGCTCCTCAGCTATGGCCTCCATGGCTTCCTCTGAAATGTAGTGCTCAGCACTCACAACAGCCTGAAGGATAGGCATCAGACTCGTGCGCTGACGACCGAGCTTATCAGCCTGCTCCTTTACCAGTTCTTTAACTTTACTCATATTTTTCCCTTTCTGATTTTAAATTAGGTGTATATTGTTTTTTGAAAACCAGTTAACGCTGCAAAAATAACAAAGCCTTTCTGATTAAATAATTTTTTCTTTAATAAAGTGCTGTTTTAGAGCTAATTTATAGTTAGTCTAAATAGGTTTTAAATGTGTAAATGCACCAATATACAGATATGCAAATGTGAAAATATGCTGGTCAGATAATGTGAAAACAATTGCAGGCTAATCAACGACAGTAAACACAGGGGGATGATTGTCGATTTTCGATTTTCGATTACCGATTGACAATTGACAATTGAATAGAACTATAACCCCCGACATGTAAAAAAAATTACTATTTTTGGTTCTTGTTAAAAAAGGCTAAAGCAATGCAAGCAGCAGACAAAGAACTTGTCAATTCCAGGCAAATGCTGGAATTGGTGATGAACACGATTCCACAGTTTATTTTCTGGAAAGACCGCCATTCTGTTTATTTAGGCTGCAACCAAAATGGTGCTAGGGTGGCGGGATTAAAGCACCCCGCCGATATCGTTGGTAAAACGGATTATGACCTGGCCTGGAGAAAGGAAGAGGCTGATTTTTTCAGAGAATGTGATGAAAGGGTGATGAGTACCGGCAAGGCCGAATATCACATCATTGAACCTCAACGGCAGGCTGATGGAAAAAACGCCTGGCTCGACACCAATAAAGTCCCTCTTTTTGATGACGAAGGGAATGTAAAAGGCATATTGGTCACCTTCGAAGATATTACAGAACGCAAACTTACTGAGGACAAGCTGCGTGAAAGTGAATCGCGCTACCGCTCAATCATTGCCGTTTCCAATACCGGCGCCTGGGAGTTTCACCGGAAACAAAAATTCCTGTGGTGCAGTCCGGAATATTTTGAAATGCTCGGGGATGACCCCGGCAATTACCTGATGGACGGCACAGCAAACCTTGATAAGGCATGGATTGATCTGATACATCCGGATGACCGGGAGCGGGCGGCAAATCATTTCGCGAATTACCTGGAAACAGGTTCTGTGGGGATGTACGAAAACCATTTCAGGATGCGCCATCTGGATGGTAGCTGGGTGTGGATATGGTCACGTGGACAAACCCTGCGAAACCCCGACGGCTCCCTGTCCGATATCACCGTAGGAACACACATTAATATTACCAACAGCAAAAAGGCCGAAGAAGAACTAAAGCATTCTGAAATTACTTACCGTCAAATATTCAATGCCATTGAAGATTGCTTATTCATCCATGATATCAATTCGGGCATTATCCTGGATGTGAATGAATCAGTGCACAAAAAGTTCGGCTACGACAAAGATGAGCTGCTAAACTTAAATATGTCAGAGCTATGCATTTCTGGAGATTTATATAACGGCAAACGCGCCAACGCATTGATCAAAAGAGCAGCAAGTGGAAAAACCCTTTCATTTGAATGGCTGAACAGGCGAAAGGATGGAAGCCTCTTTTATTCTGACAACATCCTGAAATATGTAAATATTGCCGGAGAAGACAGGGTTATGGCGATCGTGAGAGACATCACAGATAAAAAACAAAAAGAAATTAAAGAGGAGGTTCTTTATGGCATTGCCAACGCTACATTTATCACCAGCGACCTGAAAGAATTATCATCAGAAATAAAGGCGCAGCTGTCAAAGCTTATTGACACCAGCAACTTCTACATTGCGCTTTACGACAAAACAACGGGCATGTTGTCAACACCTTATGATTACGATGAGAGAGATAGCATCGAAGAGTGGCCGGCAGCAAGGTCTATGACGGGCAGGGTGATCAGTGAAAAGAAAACCATATTGATAAAAAAACCTGACATCTTAAAGCTCATGGATGAAGGCGTTATCCGGCAAGTTGGCAATATGTGCGAAGTATGGCTTGGTGTACCCCTGGTCTTTGGAAAAGAAATGATCGGCGCTGTTGTGGTTCAGGATTATAACAGCCCCGACGCATATGATGAAGGCAGCCGGTATATCCTTGAGTTTGTTTCATACCAGATCAGCCTGGCCTTGCAACGAAAGAAAACCATTGAAGACCTTGTTGCTGCAATGGAAAAAGCGCAGGAAAGCGACCGACTCAAATCTGCTTTCCTCGCAAATATGAGCCATGAAATACGCACCCCGATGAATAGCATCCTTGGCTTTTCAGAATTATTGAAAGACCCGCAACTTTCCGACGACACACAGCAGCAATACATTGAAATGATTGAGCAGGGAGGCGAGCGCATGCTCAACATCATCAACGACATAATGGATATTTCAAGAATAGAATCCGGGTTAATGACAACCATTCTCACAGAGCTATGCATCATTGATCAACTGGAATACATCTTTAAATTCTTTGAACCCCAGGCAAAGGCCAAAGACCTGCAACTGATTCTTAACTACAACATAAAAAAAGAAGAATCCATAACCATAACTGACAGGGAAAAGCTTTTAGCCATACTAACAAACCTGGTTAAAAATGCCATCAAATACTCAAACAAAGGCACAATAACATTTGGATGCCAGTTAAACGGCACTTTTTTCGAGTTTTTTGTCAGGGATACAGGCATAGGAATACCAAAACACAGGCAGCAAGCGGTTTTTGACCGTTTTGTGCAGGCCGACATTGAAGACAGGGGTGCCATGCAGGGCGCAGGGCTGGGCTTGTCAATCGCGAAAGCCTTTGTGGAAATGTTAGATGGCGAAATATGGTTGGAGAGCGAAACGGGTAAAGGATCAGTATTTTATTTTACTTTACCCTTAAAGTAGATGAACCGCCCATGACAGGTTTTTTGACACACAGGGGGATGATTATGCAAACTGGATGGTGGAAGTTAGAGGTTAGAGGTTGGAAGATAGAAGTTGGGAAAAGAAAATCTAACATCTAACTTCTAATATCTAACATCCATTCGCCATCTTAGGATGAATTACAAGACGCAGACATACAACCACTTACGCAAATATAAACATATGAAAACCAACAATGCTGGCATATTGATCTACAATGCAGAAGGCGTAGCCAACTGAGATATGAACCCCATTCAAAAAACTAAAAACACATAAGGAATGGAAAGCAAAAAAACAAAGACTCTTGCCATTGACGACAAGA
>SKOK01000117.1 GCA_007120085.1 Bacteroidales bacterium
ATGTAAAAGAAGACGAAAAGTTAGCCATTCAGCTGAGCAATGATCCAAAAGAAAATGCTGAGCACATCATGCTGGTGGATCTGGCCAGAAACGATTTAAGCAGAAACAGCAAAAATGTGCGGGTTGAAAGTTTTAAGCAGGTGGAGTATTATTCGCACGTCATTCATTTGGTTTCTAAAGTTAATGCGGTTTTAGAAGAAAACTACAACCCTGTAAAAATATTGGGAGATACTTACCCGGCTGGCACTTTATCAGGAGCACCCAAGCACAGAGCCATGGAGATTATTGATAATAACGAACCAGGCAGTCGTGGATTTTATGGCGGCGCAATTGGTTATATGGGCTTTAGCGGAGAGTTTAACCATGCCATTTTTATTCGCTCATTTTTAAGTCAAAAAAACCAACTGCACTATCAGGCAGGTTGCGGAATTGTTGCAAAATCAAATCCTGATAGCGAACTGCAAGAAGTCAACAACAAACTATCGGCACTGCGAAAATCAATTGAACTGGCAAAAACAATTTAAGATGAAACTACTGGTAATAGATAATTACGATTCGTTTGTGTACAACCTGGTGCACATGATCTACAACTTAGGCGTTGAAGATATCACTGTGGTGAAAAATGACAAATTCCAATTAGATGATGTGAGATTGTTTGATAAGATCTTACTGTCTCCCGGTCCCGGGGTACCTAAAGATGCTGGATTAATGCCTGAATTGATAAAACAATTCGGATCTTCAAAAGCCATGCTGGGTGTGTGTTTAGGACATCAAGCCATAGCTGAGGCTTATGGGTGCGAATTGAAAAACCTCAACGAACCCTTGCACGGAGTTTCTTCAAAAATCAATTTTCTGCAAGAAGATTATTTGTTTGAAAACACACCTGGCGAATTCAACATAGGTCATTATCATTCATGGGTAGTAAATAAAAATACCATCAGCAAGGATATCAAAATTCTTGCGAATGATGAAAGCGGCAATATTATGTCAATCGCTCACGGGCACTATGATTTAAGAGGCGTGCAATTTCATCCTGAGTCGGTACTGACTGAAAATGGCAGACAACTAATTAGCAATTGGATTAAACATTAAAGCATTATGAAAGAAATACTGGAACATTTATATCAACACAAAACGCTTTCGAAAACAGAAGCAAAATCGATACTGAGAGACATCGCTGCCGGCAAATACAATCACTCCCAAATTGCTTCATTTCTTACAGCATTCATCATGCGAAATATCACAATAGATGAATTGAAGGGTTTTAGGGAAGCATTGCTGGAACTATGCAACCGTGTGAATTTATCAGAATACAAAGCCATGGATGTATGCGGTACAGGTGGTGATGGAAAGAACACCTTCAACATATCAACCCTGGCTTCTTTTGTTGTGGCAGGAGCAGGTATTCCTGTTGCAAAACATGGCAATTATGGGGTATCTTCAATCTCCGGGTCGTCAAATGTGCTGGAGCAATTAGGTGTAACTTTTCAAACGGAAGAGCCAAAGCTAAAACAACAATTAGACAAAGCAAATATCTGTTTCTTGCATGCACCATTGTTTCATCCTGCCATGAAATTTGTAGCGCCTGTTCGGAAAGAATTGGGCGTAAAAACCTTCTTTAATATGCTTGGACCCTTGGTAAATCCAGCACAACCTAAAATCCAAATAGCCGGTGTTTTTAGTATGGAGTTAGCAAGGATTTACCAGTATCTTTTTCAAGAAGAAGATTTACAATACACGATCATTCATGCCCTGGACGGATTTGATGAAGTTTCTCTTACCAGTACTTGCAAGCTCTATAGCAATCACGAAGAAAAGATTGTTTCAGCCAGCTATTTTGGTTATAGTACTGTGCGATTAGAACAAATCAATGGAGGCGAAACACTTGAAGATGCTGCGGAAATATTTATGAAAATCATAAAAGGAAACGGCAGTAGAGCACAAAATGAGGTGGTGCTGGCAAATGCAGCGCTGGCAATTCAAACAAACCAGGACATAGAAATTTCAGAAGCCATGGAAATAGCAAAAGACTCACTTTTTGGATTAAAAGCTCTTCAATCACTTAACGCCTTAAAGCAATTATCATGAATATTTTACAACAAATCAAACAATACAAGCTGGGAGAGGTCCAGGCAAGAAAGGGTTTATACCCAACAAAGCTTCTGGAGCAATCGCCCTATTTTAACTCCGATTGTGTGTCCATGAAAAAATACATAAGCGACCCAGGTAGAAGTGGAATAATTGCGGAGTTTAAAAGAAAATCTCCTTCAAAAGGAGACATAAACAAATACGCCAATGTGCAAGAGGTTACGTTGGGCTATATGCAGGCGGGTGCAGCAGCACTTTCAATTCTGACAGATGAACATTTTTTTGGAGCACAAAAAGGCGATTTACAAATCGCCAGAAAATTCAATTACTGCCCCATTCTGCAAAAAGATTTTATTGTGGATGAGTATCAGATTATAGAAGCAAAATCAATGGGATCCGATGTGATTTTACTCATTGCCAAAATGCTTTTAGCAACAGAAATTAAATCATTTTCTGAAGTAGCTAAATCTTTAGGGATGGAAGTCTTTTTGGAGTTTCACAACGAACAAGAAATACAGGAGAATAGTCATGCCAATTTTGATCTGGCAGGGATCAACAACCGCAATCTTGATTCGTTTGAAGTGGATATAGACAACAGCATTCGATTAGCAAGCCTATTGCCCCAGGATACCTTGCGCATAGCAGAAAGTGGTCTCGAATCTGTTGAAACCATTCGATTACTTAAAGAAAACGGGTTTCATGGCTTTTTAATTGGTGAGTATTTTATGCGAAATAGTCATCCTGCTGCCAAATGCAAAGAATTTATCAAAATGATCAATCATGCTTATTAAAATTTGTGGATTAAAATATGCTGATAACATCAGTGCGTTAGGAGCTTATCCGATCGATATGATGGGCTTTGTTTTTTATCCAAAATCGCCGCGGTTTGTTGATGGTGAACTGAAAACTTCAACCGTTAAAAATATACCTGAAAACATCAAAAAAGTTGGCGTTTTTGTGAATCAGTCCATGAAAGAAATTCTTTGCAAACAGCGACTGTTTCAACTTGATTTTATACAGTTGCATGGAGATGAAAACGAACAGTTTTGTAAGAGAATAAAAGATCTAAACATTGGTGTAATAAAAGCTTTTCATATAGATGGACATTTTGATTTTTCAATACTTAAGAAATTCCAGGAACAGTGTGATTATTTTTTGTTCGACACAAAAACAACCGGCTATGGTGGTAGCGGAAAAGCTTTCGATTGGTACATTTTAAATCGATATACATTGAATACCCGGTTTTTGTTAAGTGGTGGCATAGGTTTGGAAAACATTGATGATGCAATTGCTTTTTATCATCCACAATTGGTTGGTGTGGATATCAACAGTAAAATTGAATTGACTCCCGGTTTAAAGTCAATTAAAATGGCAAAAAACATTACGAGAATAATAAATAAATAAAACCGTGAAAAAACTAAAACCAGATAAGCAGGGCTATTACGGAGAGTTTGGTGGCGCATTTGTGCCTGAAATGCTTTACCCAAACCTTTATGAGCTGCAAGAACAATATGAAAGCATCCTGCAAAATTCCTCCTTTCAGGAAGAGTTTAAAAGCTTGTTGCGTGATTATGCAGGCAGACCAACGCCTTTGTTTTTTTCTAAAAACTTATCCAAACACTTCAATGCGCAGATTTATTTAAAAAGAGAAGATTTAAACCATACCGGTGCGCATAAAATAAACAATGCCATAGGCCAGGTTTTGTTAGCAAAGCGCTTGAACAAAAAACGCATTATTGCAGAAACAGGAGCCGGACAGCATGGTGTGGCAACAGCAACGGCTTGTGCTCTTCTCAACCTGGATTGCACCATATTTATGGGAGAAGTTGATATTGATCGTCAAAAACCAAATGTGGAGCGTATGCGTATTTTAGGCGCAAAAGTAGTAGCCGCAACAAGCGGTAGTAAAACTTTAAAAGATGCCACCAACGAAGCAATACGAGAATGGATTAACAATCCTGTTGACACGCACTATGTTATAGGTTCCGTGGTTGGCCCACATCCCTACCCTGATATGGTGGCGCAATTTCAATCCGTCATAAGCCAGGAAATCAAACAACAGCTCAAAGAGAAAACAGGCAACGGGCATCCGGATTATATCATCGCTTGCATGGGTGGAGGAAGCAATGCGATTGGGGCATTTTATCATTTTATCGATAATGGAAAAACAAAACTTATTGCCGTGGAAGCTGGAGGTGAAGGCGTTTATTCCGGGAAAACAGCAGCCACCATAGCGCTTGGCAAAAAAGGGATAATTCACGGCAGTAAAACCTATTTGATACAAACAGAAGACGGACAAATTGTTGAACCACACTCCATATCAGCGGGTTTAGATTATCCCGGTATTGGTCCTGTGCATTCTTATTTGCATGACACTGGTAAAGCACAAGTAGTAAATGTGACTGACCAGGAAGCACTTGATGCAGCTTTTCATTTGTCTAAACTGGACGGAATTATTCCTGCCCTGGAAAGTGCACATGCATTGGCATATTTGCACAAAATGAATTTAAAAGAGCGGGATGTTATCGTCATAAATCTTTCTGGAAGAGGCGATAAAGACATGTTAACCTATCAAAAATTTGTGTAACGATGAATAGAATCGAATCACTTTTTAAAAAGAAGCAAAATGGCATTTTGTCCATTTATTTCACCGCAGGTTTTCCGCAGTTGAACGATACCTTGTCTGTCATCAGGAATTTGGAAGAAAGCGGGGTGGATATGCTCGAGATTGGTTTTCCTTTTTCAGATCCGTTAGCTGATGGCCCGGTCATTCAGCATAGCAGTTTTAAAGCGATTGAAAATGGCATGACGCTGACTCTTCTGTTTGAGCAGTTAAAAGACGCTCGTCAGCATACACAAATGCCATTGGTGTTGATGGGATACATGAATCCTGTTTTGCAATATGGTGAAAAAAACTTCATTAAAAAATGTAAGGAGGTAGGTATTGATGGCGTGATTTTACCTGATATGCCGTTAGATTATTTTGAGCGTGAACTCAATAGTGTTTTTCTTGAAAATGACATATTGAACATCATGCTTATTACACCAGAAACCTCAGAAAAACGTATCAAATATATTGATCAGCTGTCTAAAGGTTTTGTTTACATGGTTTCTTCAAACAGTATAACAGGAGGAAAAAATAACATGGATCTACAAACGAACTATTTTTCACGAATTAACAACATGCGATTAAAAAATCCTACACTCACCGGCTTTGGAATCCGCGACCATCAAACTTACAAAACCGCCTGCCAATACAGTAATGGAGCAATCATCGGCACAGCATTTATTCAGCATATTGCAGAACACGGTGTTGAAAAAAACAGCATACAATCATTTATCAAAAAATTAAGGAAATGATTATTCAGCTAAATACAAATTGCAGTCCTGCAGAAAGGGAGCAATTAGACCAGTTGTTGAAAAACAACAACATTAAGATGGTTGAGATACAAACACAATTCAATCACTACCTGGTTTGTGTTTTAAACAAAGAGTATGACATTCGAAACATTGGGAATTTACCAGGTGTGCAAGACGTTCATCGGGTTACGGACAGTTATAAATTGGTTTCACGCCAATGGAAAAACATTTCTACTTCTATTGATTTGGGAGATGGCGTTGTTATTCAAGAAGGAAACTTTACGCTCATGGCGGGTCCTTGTTCTATTGAAAGTGAAGAACAAGTAGAACGCATCGTGAATGAATTGGTAAAAAACAATGTAAAGATTATGCGTGGTGGCGTGTTCAAGCCCCGAAGCTCTCCTTATTCTTTTAGGGGCTTAGGGATTGATGGCTTAAAAATGTTTCATGCGCAATGTAAATCCAGGGGCATTAAAATTGTTACCGAAGTAATGCAGGTTTCCCAAATTGAAGAAATGGTTGATTATGTGGATATTTTTCAGGTTGGTGCAAGAAACACACAGAATTTTAACTTGTTAGATGCATTGGGCAGTGTAGATGTACCAGTGATGATTAAAAGAGGTATTTCGGGCACCATAGATGAATTATTGCAATCGGCAGAGTATATTTTCTCAGCAGGAAATGAAAAACTGATGTTGTGCGAAAGAGGAATCAGAACCTTTGAGAATGTTTACAGAAACACCTTTGACATCAACGCCATTCCAATTCTAAAAGAAAAAAGCCACTTACCTGTAATTGCTGACCCATCGCACGGAATTGGAATTCGGAAGCATGTTGATAAAATAGCATTAGCAAGTTTAGCGGCTGGAGCTGATGGTGCTATTATAGAAATGCACTATGAACCCGAAAGAGCATTTTCTGACGGACAGCAAAACTTGAATTTTGAAGAGTTTAGGGAGCTGGTTCAGAAGATTAACATGTTGAGAGAGTTAATATAAGCCGGGTTGATGAGGATGTTAATGACCTAACCTGCATTATTAGTGAAGGCCAATGAATGTTATGTAAATAAAAGTTTAGTTTCCATTGCCATTTATCCCAAATTTTTGACCCCGGCGAGGCATTCGCAAAGCTTTTTTTCTTAAGTGATGAAGAATCGCTTGTCTTAAATGAATAATTCTCAACCAGGAACAGCCCTTTATACAGGAATATTACTTCAGAGATTTTGTTAATTTGTCATTTCAAAACATTATTCCTATATTTGCATTGTTGTTATATGAGAATGATTCTGTTTTAAGAAACCTTGTCAATGAATTCAGCTGAAATAATAGAAAAGCTCAAGCAGAAAGGGCTGAGGATAACGCCCCAGAGAGTGGCTGTTTTTCAGGCTGTTTACCACCTCAAAAACCATCCAACCGCCGACAACATTATCAGCAACATCAAAATAAACCATCCCTACATCTCAGTCGGAACCGTCTATAAAGTACTGGACTCCCTTGTGGAAAGCAGCCTTCTGAAGAAGGTAAAAACAGAAAACGGCACCATGCGGTACGACCCGGTATTATCCAAACATCATCACCTGTATTGCGAGGAAACGGATAGGATAGAAGACTATGAAGACCTCGAACTGGATAAGATGATTGAAGAGTATTTCATGGACAAAAAGATTGAAAACTTCAAAATCACAGACATAAAACTTCAAATAACCGGAAAATTTAAAACCCAATGAACATGGAAAACAAAAAAACAGGTAAATGCCCGGTGATGCACGGGGCTAACACCGCATCGGAAAACACAGTGATGGAATGGTGGCCAAAGTCGCTTCATCTCGACATTTTGCACCAGCACGACACCAAAACAAATCCTCACGACAAGGATTTCAACTACAGGGAAGCCTTCAAAAAGCTGGACCTTGAAGCCGTGAAAACGGATTTGAAAAGCTTCATGACCGAAAACCAGGACTGGTGGCCGGCCGACTGGGGACACTACGGCGGCCTCATGATACGCATGGCCTGGCACGCGGCCGGAACCTACCGGGTGGCCGACGGACGCGGCGGCGGCAACACAGGCAACCAGCGTTTTGCGCCACTCAACAGCTGGCCCGACAATGTGAACCTCGACAAAGCCCGCAGGCTGCTGTGGCCCATTAAGAAAAAATATGGCAACAACTTATCATGGGCCGACCTGTTCATACTTGCCGGAAACATGGCGTATGAGTCGATGGGCTTCAAAACATTCGGCTTTGCCGGTGGCCGTGAGGATATCTGGCATCCTGAAAAGGACATCAACTGGGGCAGCGAAAAAGAATGGCTGGCACCCACCAAACAACGTTACGGCGATGACCAGGACCGCGAATCACTTGAAAACCCGCTTGCTGCCGTTCAAATGGGCCTCATTTACGTAAACCCTGAAGGTGTGGACGGTAACCCCGACCCCCTCAGGACGGCCAGGGACGTGCGCATGACTTTTGCGCGCATGGCCATGAATGATGATGAAACCGTGGCGCTGACTGCCGGTGGCCATACCGTTGGAAAATGCCACGGAAACGGTGATGCATCCAAACTGGGGCCAAGCCCGGAAGCAGCAGATGTTGAAGAGCAGGGCTTCGGATGGAAGAACCCCAAAGGAAAAGGCAACGCCGAAGACACCGTTACAAGTGGCCTGGAAGGCGCCTGGACCACAAACCCGCACAAATGGAACCACGATTACTTTCGCCTGCTGCTAAACCACGAATGGGAAGTCAAAAAGAGTCCCGCCGGTGCGTGGCAATGGGAACCCATCAACATGAAGGAAGAAGACAAACCCTTTGATGCCCACATTCCGGGTGTGCGCAGAAACCCCATCATGACGGATGCCGACATGGCAATGAAAATGGATCCCGAATACCGCAAGATATCAGAACGCTTTTACAAAGACCCCGAGCTCTTTGCCGAAACATTTGCAAGAGCGTGGTTTAAGCTCACCCATCGCGACTTAGGCCCCAAAAGCCGCTACCTTGGAGCCGATGTGCCCAAAGAAGACCTGGTGTGGCAAGATCCCGTGCCAGTCGTTGATTACACACTTGGTGATGCCGAAATTGAAGACCTCAAGAAAAAGCTTCTTGACAG
>SKOK01000084.1 GCA_007120085.1 Bacteroidales bacterium
CGCAGGTCGTGTGTGAGGTTTGTGCCTTCCGGAGTGTCACCACTCAAAACGACAGGTGTCACCGGCGATTCAGTATTGCCGATGTTGAATCCCCTTTCTTTGAGACCATTTTGCAATGCGTGGACGATGTTCCAGAGGTTTTCCCGCAGTTCGGGCTGGTTGCGTACCATGTCAAGTCGCCTCAGAGCTCCAACGACCAAAGGCATTGGCAGCGATTTGGCATATATCTGGCTTCTCATGTTGTACATCAGGTAGGTGATGACTTCTTTCGGACCGGCAACGAAAGCACCGATCGAAGCCATGGCCTTGGCAAAAGTTCCGAAATATACGTCTATGCCGTCCTGCACACCCAAGTGCTCACCAGCACCGGCACCTGTTTTTCCCATCGTTCCAAATCCGTGTGCATCGTCAACCAGCAAGCGAAAGTTGAACTCCTTCTTCATTTCGACAATCTTGTCAAGCTTGCCCAGATCACCCGACATGCCAAAAACACCTTCGGTAATAACCAAAATGCCACCGCCGGTTCTCTCAGCAAGGCAGCTGGCTCTTTTGAGCTGTTTATGAAGGTTCTCCATGTTATTGTGGGGGTAAACAAAGCGCTTGCCAAGATGCATTCTCAGGCCGTCAATGATGCACGCGTGTGATTCAGAGTCATATACCACCACGTCGTTGCGGTCCAGCAATGAATCTATAATGGAAACCATTCCCTGGTAACCGTAATTAAGCAGGTAAGCGCATTCTTTACCTACAAAAGCTGCCAGCTCTCTTTCCAGTTGCTCGTGCAGATCGGTTTGCCCCGACATCATCCTGGCCCCCATGGGCAATGCAAGGCCATATTTCTCAGATGCTTCTGCATCAACTTTTCGAATTTCCGGATGGTTGGCCAGTCCAAGATAGTTATTCAGACTCCATACCAGCTTTTCCTTTCCCTGGAATACCATCCTGTTGGAAATCTCTCCCTCAAGTTTAGGAAAGGTGAAATAGCCATGTACCCGGCTGGCATACTGGCCCAAAGGGCCTAACCTGGTTGTTGTTTTAGTAAAAATATCCATATCGAAACAGTTTTAACATAATACGCAATTCTCAGGCAAAAATAAACTATTAATTGTTTCTACATAAACTTTTCATTGAACAGTTTTTCCAGTGCATACATTTCATCCCTGTGCCTGGCAGCTTCAACAAATTCAAGCGCCTTTGCTGCTTTTTCCATCTGTCTGCGGCTCTGATTGATAGATTTCCTCAGCTGATCTTTGGTCATGTATTGAATCACCGGGTCGGCCGCTATGTCAACATGCTCATTTTCTGCATAGGCTTTGGTCTTGCCTGGCCTGTCAAGCACACTTGTCTGGCCGTGGATCGCCTGAACGGATTTCTGTATCTGGGCAGGAGTGATGTTGTTCTCCTCGTTGTACTTGAGTTGTTTTTCTCTTTTCCTGTTTGTTTCATCAATGGCAGCCTGCATGGATCTTGTGATTCGTTCGGCATACATGATCACCTTGCTGTTTATGTTGCGGGCTGCCCTGCCCGCTGTTTGAATCAATGACCTCTCGGAGCGCAAAAATCCTTCACTATCGGCATCCAGGATAGCGACCAGCGACACCTCAGGCAGATCAAGACCTTCTCTGAGCAGGTTTACACCGATCAGGACATCAAAATTTCCCAAACGCAGATCCCTCAGTATCTCAACCCTGTCGAGGGTGTCAACATCCGAATGGATGTAACGGCATTTTACACCAGCCCCTGTCAAATACTTGGTCAGCTCCTCCGCCATGCGCTTTGTAAGCGTCGTCACCAGCACACGTTCACTGTCCAGTGTACGCTTATTGATCTCTTCAAGAAGGTCATCGATCTGGTTTACAACCGGTCTTACTTCAATGGGTGGCTCCAGCAGCCCTGTTGGCCTGATTACCTGTTCAACCACGACTCCTTCGCTTTTATGAAGCTCATAATCAGCCGGCGTGGCACTGATAAATACCACCTGGCGCATGAGGCCTTCAAATTCAGCAAATTTTAATGGTCTGTTATCCAAAGCTGCAGGCAACCTGAAACCATATTCTACCAGATTCTTTTTTCGCGAAAAATCACCACCATACATGGCATGCACTTGTGAAATGGTTACGTGGCTTTCATCCACCACCATCAGGTAATCGTCAGGAAAGTAATCCAGCAGGCAGAAGGGTCTTGAACCCGGCTTCCGGCCATCAAAATACCGGGAGTAGTTCTCGATACCCGGACAGTAACCCAGTTCTCTCATCATTTCCATGTCATAATTAACCCTGTCTTCCAGTCTTGCAGCCTCGAGGTCCTTGCCGTTATCCTTTAAAAAGGCGATCTGCCCTGTCAGATCATCCTGTATCTGGCGCATGGCAGCCTGCATCCTGTCCTGTGATGTAACAAAAATGTTGGCAGGATAGATCGTAAGATGTTCGTGTGCTTCATATGTTCTTCCGCTGACGGGATCAAAAGACTCAAGGCTCTCTATTTCATCGCCCCAGAACACAATGCGGTAGGCCTTATCGGCATAAGCAGGAAAAACATCAACCGTATCACCCTGCACCCTGAATGTACCTCTCTTAAACTCAACGGTGGTGCGGCTGTGCAGGCTGCCTACAAGGCGATGGAGTAATTTATTTCTACTGATGATCAATCCGTTATGTAGCTGAATGATATTTTCGTGAAAATCATCGGGGTTTCCGATGCCATAAATACAGGAAACTGAGCTTACCACGATTACATCCCTGCGCCCCGAAAGCAGCGCGCTGGTGGCACTTAGCCTGAGCTTTTCGATCTCGTCATTGATGGATAAATCTTTTTCGATGTAAGTGTTGGTTGTAGGAATGTAGGCTTCTGGCTGGTAGTAATCATAGTAGGAAACAAAGTATTCCACAGCATTCTCCGGAAAAAAGCTCCTGAATTCGCCATAGAGCTGTGCTGCGAGGGTTTTGTTATGACTGAGCACCAGCGTGGGTCGCTGAACCTGTTCAATCACATTGGCCACCGTGAATGTCTTCCCTGAGCCGGTCACACCCAGCAGGGTCTGAAAAGGCAAACCGTCATTTATGCCTCGCACGAGTTGTGCAATGGCTTCGGGCTGGTCGCCGGTAGGAGAGAAGTCGGAAAGGAGCTTGAATGCCGTCATAGTAACTTGCTGATCATATCTCAGCTATTATTTGTTCCCCATCTTGAACAGCAGCTCTTTTTCTTCGCGCGTAAGGCTATCATATCCGCTTTTGGATATCTTATCCAGGATATGATCTATGCGGTGCTGATGCTCCACTCTTTGCCTGTTGTATTCGTCATCATCAACGGGTCGCTCCCGGTTGTACTCAACTGTAAAAGCTGGTTTTTTTTTGAATATCCGGGCAATCTTTTCAAAATAAAAACCGATAATCAGGGCAGGGTCTTTACCTTTTTTGAGCAGGCTGGCATAAATAAACCCCCAGAGCGCACCACCCAGGTGAGCAAGATGTCCACCCGGATTGCCCTGATCGATGCTGATCACATCCAGCACGACAAAGAATATGGCAATGTACTTCAGCCTGATCCTTCCAAATAAAAGCAATGGTAGTTGATAATCAGGCATGTAAACGGCAATCGCAATAAATATTGCTAACACAGAGGCCGAAGCACCCATGGCGAGGGAAATGGAAACTACTTCTTTGAATACCGGGAATATGTTGAAAGAAGCGATGTAAAAAATTGCTCCGGTGAGGCCACCGATCAGGTAGGTCGCTGTTAGCCTGTCAGCACCGATGAAGTCGCTGAAAAGCCGACCACCCACATACAAAACAATCATGTTGAACAAGATGTGCAAAAAGTCGAAATGGAGAAACATATAGGTAACAAGTGTCCAGGGGCGATGCAACACCACATGGATATTGCTTGAAACACCCAGCCATTCGCTCATTATCCGGCCTGCGCCATCAATGTCCCAAAGGAAAAAGAAAACGCGTATCACATTCAGTATGATGAATATAAGCACGTTGATGCCTATCAGCCTTGATAGCACTGAGCCCCTCACAAAGAAAAGCTTTATTTCCTGTAGAAATGAGTTTTGCATAATCAGAAACAATGCTTATGATCAATAATAAATGTGCCTTCTCCTGCGCCAGTACCTGATCAGCAGGTATCCGAAAACCATACCGCCAAGGTGCGCAAAGTGTGCGATGTTTCCATCAGAGGTAAAACCAAAATAAAGCTCCAGCACACCATAACCGATCACAAAGTATTTGGCCTTTACCGGTATGGCAAAAAACAGGTAAATATAGCTGTTTGGAAAAAACATGCCGAAGGCAAGCAAGATGCCAAAGACAGCCCCAGAGGCACCAACCGTGGGAATAAAATATTTGGTCAGATAAGCAACAAGTGTTGCTTCTGAAGCTCCGGATATGACCCTGTATGTGCCCGTGTCAATAAATTGCCTTAGGTCTGCTGCCGTGTAACCGGCTGCCAGCAATTCTGACCGAAGGCTCAAAGCTTCCACGTAGCTTACACCAAGATGCAAAAATGCAGCGCCAAATCCTGTAATCAGGTAGTAAGTGAGAAATCTTTTGGAGCCCATCAGGTTTTCTATGGCAGTTCCAAACATCCACAACGCAAACATATTAAAAAATATGTGAGAAAAGTTGGCATGCATAAACATATGTGTTACCAGCTGATATGGTTCAAAATCAGGTGAACCCGGCATATGCAGACCAAGGACCTTTATGAGGTTAATCTGGAAGGCACCACCAAATGAAAGGGTAGCAAGAAAGAATAACCCGTTGATTATCAAAAGATTCTTAACAACTACGGGCATCATGTTAAAAGCAGCAGGTCGGTATTGCATTAGAGGTTAATTTTACTTGATAATATGGATAAAACATAATTAAGTGCAGAAAGTTTATCTGCAACAGCTTGTCATTACTAAAATAAACGACAAAAATACGATTATTATGTCATTTAAACCTCGAAGCAAGCTCTTCATTGGAGATAATGGTGAGCACGGGCTTACCGGCTGGCGATTGCTGTGGCATCTCACAGGCAAATAAACTGTCAGCCAGTGCTGTCATTTCTTCACGGGATAGGGCTTTTCCGTGCCGAATGGCCAGTCTTTTGGCCAGCGAACGCAAGACATTGGTGCGCATGTCAAGCTTAAGATCGAGTTTGTTCTTTTGAACCTGCTCAATAATTCCCTCTACCACATCTTGCAAGACATGATCCTCTGCAAGGTCAACAGGTACTGCGTCAATGACAAATGTGGTTTTTCCTAACTCGTTGATGCCAAATCCTATGTTTCTTATTTCTTCAATTATTTCTTTAAGTATATCTGCATCGTTTTCATTCAAAACAATGTTTTCAGGAAAGAGCAATTGCTGTGAGGCCATACTCCTGTTTTGTAATAAAATCTTAAACCTTTCAAAAAGAATTCGCTCGTGGGCACGTTGCTGGTCAATGACCATTAACCCCGATTTCACAGGCGTCAGGATATATCGGTTATGCAGCTGGGAGAATTTCTTCTCACCATTCCCTTCTTTCTTGTCCTCCCAGTCCGCAGAGATGGTTACCTGATCGCTTCCCCGAGGCTCTTTTGGGATAGGGACGTCTTCTTTCCCTGGAAACATTTGCTCCCACTGCTGAGGGTTTATGCGGCTTGTAAGACTTCCCTGTTTGTATGGCGCTGCCTTGCCATCATCATTGAAAGGGTTGTAATCCGGATCGATGTTGATGCCAGGCTGCTTGATGGGCCGGTTGGCATCTTTGGGAAGATTGTCGAAGGCACTTTCCCTGTCAAAGTCGAGGGTAGGGGTAATGTTGAAAGCTCCCAGTGCCCGCTTTACGGCTGATTTAATGATTTGATAGAAATATCTTTCGTCCTGGAATTTGATCTCTGTCTTGGTTGGATGCACATTGACATCGATCTGTTCCGGGGCTGTTTCAAGAAACAGGAAAAATGTAGGAAAGGCATCGTCTGGTATCAGGTCGTGGAATGCGAGATCAACAGCGTGGTTAAGATAGGGGGAGCGGATGAATCTTTTGTTGACAAAGAAAAACTGTTCACCTCGCACTTTTTTTGCAAACTCAGGCTTTCCGACGTAACCGGTAACATCAACGATTTGCGTTTCTTCTTTAACAGGTATGAGTTTTTGGTTATAATTGCTGCCAAACAGGTGGGCAATGCGCTGCTTAAGATTTGTTTTGTTAAGCTGGTGTGTGAGCTGGTTGTTCTGGTAAAAATGGAAAGAGATATCGGGGTGCACGATGGCCAGTCGTTGAAACTCATTTAAGATGTGACGTTTTTCAACGTTGTCGGATTTAAGAAAGTTGCGGCGTGCAGGGGTGTTAAAAAACAGGTTTTTAACGGCGATTGAGGTACCCTTCGGGCAGTTACAGGGTGTTTGGGTCGATACCCGTGATGCTTCAATGATGATTTGTGTACCAATACCCACTTCCTCTGTAGAGCTTTTTAGTTCCACTTTGGCAATGGCAGCTATGGAGGCAAGTGCTTCTCCGCGAAAGCCCATGGTGCGTATGGCAAACAGGTCACTGGCCTGTTCAATTTTGGAGGTGGCGTGGCGTTCAAAGCATAATCTGGCATCCGTATCTGACATCCCGGCGCCGTTGTCCACAACCTGTATCAGGGTTTTCCCGGCATCTTTGATAATCAGTTGTATATGATCAGCGCCTGCGTCAATGGCATTTTCCAGCAGCTCTTTAACGGCCGAAGCAGGCCGCTGAATAACTTCGCCGGCAGCAATCTGGTTGGCAACGGCATCTGGCAAAAGTTTAATCACATCTGGCATATTATGGTTTTATTCGTATGAGCAATAATCTGGTAAATGAGCACAAACTACAAAATAAAAAGCAGGTAGAGCAAAAGAAACATAACCAACAGGATAACAAATAGCCTTTGGTTGGATGCTTTTCTGCTTCTTGCACCGGCATTGCGTTTCCATCGCAGGTCGAGCCGGTCTCTGAGCGCTTCTGAATAGGCTTCCGGATCATCCTCTGAAACAGCTTTCAGGCGCTTCTCCCGTTCTTCCTTCTTCTGATCGTAATATACGGGCTTGTAGTTGTATTGCTTATTCTTTGGAGTTTTAAAAAAAGTCAGTGCCATTGTTTTATTGTTTTGAGGCTTTTTTGATTATGGCAAAAATACTGATAATATGCTGAAACCACAAGCCAAAAAAACCCTTCCCGGAAAGGAAAGGGTCGGTAAATCGCCAGCTAAAGGCTCCCATCAGGCCAGCTTGATAGAAGGAACCCACTGCTTGACGAAATAAAATCCTCCAAAAAACAAAGCATTATAAAACAAGTCTCCAAGCAATGCAGTATGGAAAAATGGAATGGCCATCGTATAAGATGTCATCAGGCCCTGGAATGTATTGGGATAGTAAGGCGTGGAAATCCAGACTGCTGCGTTTGTTATCAGGAAAAAAAGTAAAGATCCTGATAGTGAGCCACCTATTACAAAAGGAATGCGTATATTGTTTCGCATCAGCCTTCCAAGGAGTACAACAAGGGCAAAGCTAAAGTAAACAGGTATCATAAAATTATGGAAACCAAGGAAAAGGTCACTTACGAAAAGGGCAGTCAGTGGCAGTAAAAAGGCTAGCCAGCGCTTCCCGAGGTGTGCACCGCCAAAAAGAGCCAATGCCGCAACAGGTGTAAAGTTTGGGTAATGCGGCACAATACGCATCAATGCAGCAAAAATGATGATTCCGGTGATGATCAGAAGCTTTGGTGTAATCCATTTCCAGTTCATAAAATATACCTTTAGGATAATTAAACGCCGTTATTGATATGGCAAAAGTATAAAATCATTTTAATTTATAACAGGATGTTTGAAAAAATGTTTGGCATTGTTTAAACCTTTTGTCCCGAATGGCATCAAATAAGCGAATTCGAAAAAATAGAAACCCATAAACTGATTGAATTATGAAAACTAAAATGTTGGCCATTGCCATTTTCACCTTTACCTTGTTTATTACTGTTAGTGCTTTTGCCCAGCCCGGCAGACGTTCACAGGACTTCAGGCCCCAGCAGCGTTACGCTGAGCGCCCCATTGATCGCCCTGACAGGCCCCAGCGTCAAATGCTTGAGGAGTGTATTCTCCCTGATCTTACTGAAGAGCAGCAGGTTCAAATGAAAGAGCTGCGACTGGCCAGGCTTGAATCCAGTACCCGCCATCGTAACCAGATGGATGAACTGCGCGCCCGCAAGCGCAATCTGATGACACAGGGTGATGTTGATAATGACGCCATCAATGCGATCATTGACGAAATGACTGCACTGAAAAATGCACAAATGAAGGAAGCTGTCAACAAGCGCCAGGCTGTCAGAAGTATTCTGAATGAAGAGCAAAGGGTTATTTTTGACAGTCGTCAGGCGCGCCGGCCAGGTGGCAAAGGCTCTTATGGTCGCGCTGGAGATGCACCCCGCATGCGCAGATGGTAGAAACCATTGAGTGGAACGCAGGTCTCTTTATGACAAAATAAGTCATCGGGAAAGCGTGATTTAAAAACTAAAACATTGCCC
>SKOK01000297.1 GCA_007120085.1 Bacteroidales bacterium
CACTCGGACCAACTCCGAATCCTGAACCAATAGTAACCATCAACCGGCAATTATATCAGAAATCAGAAATTATAAACCAGAAATCAGAAACCAAAAATTAGAAACCAGAAACTATTAACCCTGAACCCTGAACCCTGAACCCTGAACCCTGAACCAAAAACGTGACTCCATGAAAACAATCCTATCCTTCATCGACTGGTACCTGCCGGGTTATCGTGCCGGGGGGACATTAAAGGCTTTCGCCAATCAGATTGCGCAGCTGGAGGGTGTTTACAACTTCAGGATCATTACCCGCGATACGGATTATTGTGAAACAACGCCTTATGATGGCGTGAGAAGCAACGAGTGGACACGTTTGACAGAAAATTCAGAGGTGTATTATATGTCTGCGGATGCGCTTGGCCACAAGCAAATGAAAAAGCTTGTTCGGGAAACAGTGTATGACGCGGTGTATGTGCACGGCATTTATTCTTACTGGTTTTCGATCTTGCCGGTTTACCTGGCCAAAAAGGCAAAGGCCTCGCCCATTGTGGTGTGTGCGCATGGGATGCTGGGCAGGCACGCACTGGATGTGAAAAACACAAAAAAGCAGCTATTCCTGAAGCTGGCAAAATACTTTGGACTTTTCCGGAATGTCGTTTTTCATGCCGCCAACGAAGCGGAGGCCGCGGATGTGATACATGCACTTGGAAAAAAAGCAAAGGTTGTTGTGGCTGAGGAACTTCCGATGAAGGCTGATTTGTCGCAACGGGATGGCATTACAAAAAAGGAGGGCAAACTGCGCATGTGCAGTTTTGCGCGCATCTCACCAGAAAAAAATACAAAATATGCACTGGAAGTGTTGATGTATTGTAAAGATCATGACATCGTTTACGACATTCATGGCCCGGTTTATAATGAGAGTTACTGGCAGGAGTGCCTGCAGGTCATCGCAAAACTTCCATCAAACATAAAAGTTGAATACAAGGGGAGTTTGCCCGGCGACCAGGTTTTTGACAAGCTCAAGGAGTATCACCTGATGTTTATGCCAACAACCGGCGAAAACTTTGGGCATATCATATTGGAAAGCCTTATGGCTGCCCGACCGGTGATCATCAGCAATAATACGCCCTGGCGTGGGCTGACTGGAAAAAAGGCCGGCTACGACCTTCCGCTTGACAAAATGCAGGCATTTGTTCAGGCAGTGGAGCACTTTGCCGGTATGATACAACAGGATTATGATGATCTCTCGCTCGGGGCAATTGAACATGCCCGGGCGTTCATTGCAAATAATGACATACTTCAACAAAACATAAATCTTTTCAGAGATGAAGGCTAAAACTGACTTATCTGAATATACCACAGGCAGTTACAATACCGGCGCTGGCGCACTGAAACGCCTGCTCTGGTATGTTGTGAATGTCCTGTTCTTCATAAACCCATTGTGTCCGGTAAGCGTATTTAAAGTGGCTTTGCTGAGGCTTTTTGGCGCCAGGGTAGGGGTGGGAGTGAACATCAAGCCGGCTGTTAATATCAAATACCCCTGGAAACTCAGTATTGGCAAGCATTGCTGGATTGGTGAGCGTGCGTGGATTGACAACCTGGCGGAGGTAAAGATTGGCGACAACTGTTGCATATCTCAGGGAGCCATGCTCTTATGCGGCAATCATAATTTTAAGTCAGAAACTTTTGACCTCATCACTTTGCCCATCACCCTTGAAGACGGTGCCTGGATTGGCGCACACAGTGTTGTGTGCCCGGGCGTTACCTGCCGCTCACACAGTGTGCTGGCAGTGAACTCAGTAGCCACCAGGGACATGGATGCCTATCACATCTACCAGGGTAACCCCGCACAAAAAGTCAAAGAACGCATCATTTCAGGTAGAAGTTAGATGTTGGAAGTTGGAAGTTAGAACTGGAAATTAGAAATCAGTAACTGCGAACTCTGAACTCTGAACTCGTAACCATGAACTCGTAACCATGAACCCGTAACCCATATATCATGAAGGTATCCATAATCACCATCGCTTACAACAGTCAGAACTCCATCCCTGATACCATCGATTCGGTGTTGTCGCAAACATATCCCGATATTGAATACATCGTAGTGGATGGCAAGTCGAAAGACATGACGGTTGACATCGTTAAGTCATACGGTGACAAGGTGCATAAGTTTATCAGCGAGCCCGACAAGGGCATCTATGATGCTTTGAACAAAGGCGTAGCCTTAGCCACCGGCGATGTGGTCGGGTTTTTGCATTCCGATGATATTTTTGGCAGCAATGACATCATTGAGAAGGTGGTTGCACTGTTTCAGGAGAAGAAGACAGACTCAATTTATGGTGATTTACAGTATGTTTATAAGAATGACACCTCGCGGGTTTTTCGTTACTGGGAAGCGGGTGGTTATAGTTTACGCAAGCTGAAGATGGGCTGGATGCCACCGCACCCTACTTTTTACGTAAAAAAGAGTGCATATGAAGCCTATGGAACGTTTAACACGAGTTTTAAAATTGCTGCAGACTATGACAATATGCTGCGGCTGCTGGGTAAGCATAAGATCACAACGGCTTATCTGCCTGTTGTGATGGTGAAAATGCGCGTGGGTGGTGCGAGCAACCGGAGCATCAAAAACATCATCCGGAAATCGAGTGAAGACATGCATGCCATCAGGGTGAATCGTTTTGGGAATGTTTTTACACTGATTTTTAAAAATCTGCGCAAGCTTGGACAGTTCTTTTAGCAATACGGATGGGTCACCGCGGCTGGTTGAGCGCGAGGACTACAAATTCAGATCGGCCGGGCTCTGCTGATCACCTTAATCGCTCAATCCTGTGCTGTTCAAAAAGGTAAAAATTTGCGAGTTTCATGTATTCAAAAACTACCATGGTGGCGCTTGACCGGTCTTCCCACCATCGTTCACCACCAAACTCAGTGTAGGGGTTCTCGCTGATGTATAAATCGATATCCAGTCCGGCCCTGCGAAACACTTTGCTGAAAATGGTGTATGTCCGCCTGCTGTGATAGGAGGAGGTTACCATTACAACTGATTCTATTCCGGGATTTTGCAGCAAATAGTCGCGCAGCCTGATCGCTTCATCCTGGGTGCTTGAAGTGAAATGATCGAGGATGTGGATGTGCTCAGCTTGCACCCCCAGCTGTACAAGCGTGCTTTTCGCTATGTCGGCGATGTTGTCGAGTTTTATTTGATACTCAAGCAACTGGCGCGCCCCTGGCTGGTGGTCATTGCAAAATACAATCTTTGATGATACTCCCTTGTGATACAGGTCGGCAGCCTGCAATGTCCGGTCAGGGATAGGCCCCATCAACACCATGATGAGATCAACCGATTCTGCCTCATCTGCAATGACGAGCCAAGAACCTGCACGTGTGCCAAACCACAGTGTTGATAAAAGGAAAATGATGAATAATGCAGCAAAAATGAACTTTGGCTGACGGAATTTTTTATTCATATTGATCGACATTTTAAAAAACTTTGTAATTTTAAGGGCTTGATAAATAATTTCCAAAAATAAGCATTTAATTCCCATTGCCGGTAGTTGAATTTGGTTAACTTTGTGATAGTCCGGAACCTTAAAATGCATCTCAAATGACTGATTTGAAAGTTTTTATTGTCGATGACGACGATTTTTACCTGCATATGCTGGATCAATATCTTCGTAACCTGGGTCTTGAGAACATCAGCATGTTCAGCAATGGCAGTGATTGCCTCGACCACATACAGGAAAAGCCGGATGTGATCTTCCTGGATTACAACATGGAAGACCTGAGCGGCTACGAGGTCCTTCAAAAGGTCAAGCGCTATGACTCCAATATTTTCATTGTGATGGTGTCGGCGCAGGAGGATATCAAACCAGCCATAGATACTTTAAAACACGGTGCATTTGATTACATCCAGAAAGGCGACAATGAGCTTGAAAAGCTGAAGGATGTGCTGACGCGCATCGTGGAAGTACAAGACATGATGGAGCGTAACAAGCCTTCGCTGCTTAAGCGGATATTCAAATATATCTGATGTTAAAGCTCATTATGAAATATCCAGTTACATGGTTTATAGCCACAAAATCTGCCCGGCATGTCAAAAAAAAAGCGAGTAGCCATAATCGGAACAGCTGGCATCCCTGCAACCAGGGGTGGTTTTGAGATGCTGGCCGAGCAGCTGGTCCTCAACTTAAATGATCAGTTTGACTTTTCAGTTTACTGTTCAAAAAAGAACTACGACAAGGCGCGGCGTCAAAAGTCTTTTAACGGTGCCCGGCTCAGGTATCTTCCCTTAAGTGCAAACGGGGTGCAAAGCATTTTTTACGACAGTTTGTCCATCCTCCATGCAGTTTTTTTCTCCGACATTTTATTTGTGATGGGTGTGGCGGGAGCCTGGATATTGCCATTTGTGAAATTCCTGACAAGAAAGAAAATTGTCGTTCTGGTAAACGGCATTGAATGGAAGCGTACCCGGTGGAGCAGGATTGCCCGCTGGTATTTGTTCTGGGCTGAAAGCAAAGCCATTAAGTATTCACACATCGACATCCTGGATAATGAATCCATACAAGATTATACCGCATTGCGTTATGGCAGCCTCAGCCGCGTTGTCGAATACGGTGCAGACCATATCAGCAAGGAAGAGCCGGGTGAACAGCATGTAAATGATTTTGAATTTCTGAAAAAGCCATATGCCTTCCTCGATTTTGATGGCATTGGCGATTGCCAGTTTCGTATGGTGATGGATGTTTATGCAAAATTACCAGGTAAGAGACTGGTTGTGGTGGGCAATGATTGCAGTAATCCTGCCCTGAAAAAGCAGCTGGCAAAATATGAGGCACTCCCAAATATTGATTTCCTGGATTATGGATGGGGTTCTTCAGTATATAATGTGATCAAGGGCAATGCGGCGTTTTACTTGTATGCCTGCAACCGCGCCGGCACCGAGCCGAGATTAATTGAGGCAATGCGCCTTGGACTCCCCGTCATTGCATTTAACATCAGTTACAACAGGACGACGACACAGCATAAGGCGTTGTTTTTCGGTAATGCCAGTGAGCTGGAAACGCTGATCAGTGGTTTGAAACTTTCTGAATTAGAAACCATCGGAGAAAAGATGCAGGAATTAGCAGGCCGCCGTTATACCTGGTCGCGCATAGCGAAGCTTTATGAAGGGATATTCACAGAAGCCCTGGCAGCCAGGGATAAAATCGCAGTGAATCCGAAGTTCGCAAAGCTTTCAGAGGATAAGTTGCTGGAGCTGGGACTAGGGCATCTGAAGCATCAGCAGTCTTTTTTTGAAAAACGATAATAACGTATTATGGGTCAGTATTTTGATTTAATGATCGTGTTTTTGATGGCCATTGTGCTGGTATTGATTATCATGCCGGTATTCAGATCGCTGGCCATCCGGTTTGGCCTGGTTGACAAGCCCAATGCCCGCAAGGTTCACTACACTCCCGTGCCCCTGGTGGGCGGTGCCACCGTATTTGTGGCGTCCCTGATCGCCATATTGATCAACACGGAGGTCATCAGCAACTTCAGCAGCCTCTATCCTTTGCTGGTGGGTGCGGCAATCCTTTTGCTGGTGGGTATTATCGACGACAGGATAGATGTGAGGGCGATCTATAAACTTGCCATACAGCTTGCCCTTGCATATTATGTATTTGCCTCAGACATTCGCATTGATTCGCTTTATGGTGTTTTTGGTATTTATGAGATCCCGGAGTTCCTGCAATTCTTTTTAACACTGGTGGTTGTAGCAGGTGTAGTAAATGCCTTTAACTTAACGGATGGGATAGACGGCCTGGCTGCCGGCCTTGCCATATTTGGTTTTATTGCCTTTTCAGTGATAGCGCTGCTGCTGAATCAATTGTATCTTATGGTTTTCTTTGTGGCCATCACAGGGGCGCTGTTAGGCTTCCTGAGGTTCAACCTGAGCAAGCACAAGAAGGTGTTCATGGGGGATGCCGGCTCGCTCGTGCTCGGCTACATACTCGTGGTTTCGGCCATCATGCTGTTGCAGCAGGCACAGCTTATTGGTTACATGCGATATACCCTGGCCACTGTGCTCGGCATACTGGCATTGCCGGTCATCGACGCATTGCGCGTATTCCGAAGGCGCATCAAAACTGGCTACAGTCCGTTCAGGCCAGACAAAACCCACTTGCATCACCTGATTTTGAACTTTGGCGTAAATCATAAGTTTGCCTCTGCAATCATTGTATCCATTGCCATACTCATACTGGCCCTGGCACTTGTTTTTGGGTCCTATTTTTCGATCACCTTGTCAGTCATTGTCATCCTTGTTGCATTTGGAATGATTTCAGGTTTCTCACAGCTTAATAACCAGATGACCATCTGGCATGGCAAGGTGGAGGAGCTGGAAAAGCAATGAGTTGGGATGGAGTGCCCTTCAAAATTGGGATGTATAAAGTAAACTTATGACTTTTGATTCTATTGAATGGTTTAATTTGCTGGTGACATACGGGTTATGGTCAGTGTTTCTGCTGGCCCTGTTTCTCTTGTATTTTTTTACGGCCCGTCATTTCAAAATATTGGACTACCCCAATGAACGAAGCTCACACAGAAAACCTACGATCATTGGAGCAGGCATTCTTTTTCCTCTTACCGTTTTACTGTGGTTAGCATTTTATGATCTGCATCATACCTGGTTCATCACTGGACTGATGCTTATCAGTGTCATTAGCTTATGGGACGATATTATTGGTGTCAAGGCCCATAGACGTGTTTTTATGCATTTTATTTCAGCCGGCTTGCTGTTGATTTCAACCGGTGGTTTTGATATGCAGTGGTACCTGATCATCATAGCCTGGCTGCTTGTTGTTGGATATGTCAATGCCGGAAATTTTATGGATGGCATCAATGGGATGACTGCTTTTTACCACCTGGTGATGATTGGCAGCTTTTTGTTCCTTGGATATGCGGAAGATTTGCTGCCAGCTGTTTTATTGCCGGATTCGGTCCTGCATTTGTCTGCTTTCATTCCTGGGAAACTTCCCGGCTTGCTCTTCATCAGCCTCGTTGTGTTTGCTTTTTTCAATGCCCGGAAGCACGCGCTCGTTTTTGCGGGAGACGTTGGAAGCATCAGCATTTCATTCATCGTGGCCTGGCTTATGATCACACTGATGCGGGGAACAGCAAATTTTTACTGGATATTGTTTATCTCTACCTATGCGATTGATACGATTTACACCATCATTGTCCGCCTGTGTCGCAATAAAAATCCGCTGGAAGCGCACCGTCAGCATTTGCACCACCTTTTGGTTGACAGGAGGAAGCGCCCCCATCTAACCGTTTCACTTGCTTATGCCCTGGTGCAGCTCATCACTAACTCGCTTACCATCTGGCTGATTTTGACCGAAAGCATGCGTTTCCCGATTTTCCTGGTCATTGTGATGGTGCTTGTGGGGCTGTATGCTTATGCCCGAAGGACTGCCCTGGCCTGCAGGCATTAGGGCATGGGTCAGGATGTATGAATAATTTTGTGTATTTTTGGCCCCTTTATGAATAATATTTTGTGTTATTCATCAACTTTATTGTTAAAAAGGGTTTTATCTAATACAGCGATCACTATGAAATTCAAACTCATTATGTCAAGCATTTTACTTTATTGTTTTCTGACAACGTCGTGCCATTCAGACAGGGAAAATTCAACCAATGGTTCAGTACCTGTGCCCGAAGAAAAAATTGACTCTTTGATAGGCCAGATGACGCTCGAGGAGAAGCTTGGCATGATTCGTGCCAGCTCCTCCTTTACTTCTGGTGGTGTTTCCAGGCTGGACATACCGGAGCTGGTTATGTCTGACGGTCCGCATGGCGTGCGCCACGAGCATGGGCGGGGCTGGTTTGCACTGCCTGATGCCGACGACAAGGCGACCTACCTGCCTGTAGGAATTAACCTTGCCTCGACCTGGAACAAGGAGCTGGGTTATGAATATGGCGCGTTACTTGGCAATGAGGCCAAAGAGCGTGGAAAGAACGTGCTTTTAGGCCCTGGTGTGAACATTATCCGCAGTCCTTTAAACGGCCGCAACTTTGAATACCTCAGCGAAGACCCTTTTCTTACGGCACTAATGGCCGTTGGCTATATCAAGGGGCTGCAGGATCAGGGCGTGGCGGCATGCGTAAAGCATTATGCGGCCAACAACCAGGAAACCAACCGCCACCACGTTGATGTGATCGTTAGTGAACGGGCACTTCATGAGATTTATCTTCCTGCCTTCAGGGCTTCTGTAAAAGATGCCGGCGCCTGGAGCATAATGGGTTCTTACAGCAAAGTCAACGGACAGCACGCAACTCATCATCAATATCTTAACAATGAGTTGTTGAAAGGCAAATGGGGTTTCGACGGTGCGGTGATCAGCGACTGGGGCTCGGTGAACGACACGCGCGAGGCACTGCTTTATGGCACCGACCTGGAGATGGGCACTGAACTATTGAAGTCGTTTCACAACCCTGATTATGATGATTTCTATTTTGCCCCGAGGCACGCAAAAGCAATGATTGAGAGCGG
>SKOK01000225.1 GCA_007120085.1 Bacteroidales bacterium
GGCATGTATATTGATGACTTTATGATTACCGTTGAGGGGGGCGCAGTTCATACCGTCGAGTTTGATGTTGTGGACGATGATGGTAATGCGGTTGATGGAGCCGTTATCACCTTCAACGGGACAGAAAATGAACCGGGTGATTATGTTTTTGAGAATGTTGAACCGGGAAGTCACAATTATGTTGTTGAACACATGTGTTATGCTTCGGTCACCGGAGAGATGAATGTTTCTGGAAATAAAAACATTGAAGTTGTTCTCCCGGGTGTGCCCGGCGATGCAAATGGCGATGGGATCGTCAATGTGCTTGATGTGATCAGCATGACAACCTATTTCCTTGGGAATGAAGTTGAGCCATTTTGCTTTCACAATGCAGATATAAACAATGATCAGCTCATCAATGTGATCGATGTCATTGGCACTGTGAATTTGTTTTCAGAGAAATGAGCTGTTAAATGATCTTCATTAAGTGTTTCTGGCTGTTAAACATCCTTTAACAGGCCTTCGGAATGCAGCTCCCTGACAACGATTTCGGTCATTTCGCTTTGGAACGGGAACTCATAGCGGACATCCATCACGTAGGCTTTCAGGCGCATTTTCAGGAAAGAACCACGTGGCACCAGCACGTTGCTGAACTCAACCATAATGGGCTTATTGAGATATACATATTTTGAAACCTGTGCCGCTTCGGTGGCAATTTGCCTTACCCTTTGAGTGTCAATGTCCAGTGGCAGGAATAACTCCGCAACAACCTGGCAATTGTTTTCACCGTAATTGGAATTTGAGATCGACTGGTTCATCATTTCGGAGTTGGGGATGGTCACCACGCTGTCGTCAGGGGTAACCACACGCGTGGAACGCAGCCCGATCTCAAGCACCTCGCCATAGTATTTGCCTGATTCAATCTTGTCACCAATTTGGAAAGGCTTGTCAAACAAGATCATCAGGCCTCCGAAGATGTTTTTCAGGAAGTCTTGCGATGCAAATCCAATGGCCACTCCGACAGATGCAAAGAAGGCAAAGATGGTTTCTATCGGTGGCTGCAATATCAGGGTGATGATCACATAGACGGTGAAAGACCATCCTATGATTTTTACCATTGGTAAAAGCCTGCGAATGTTGCCCTTGTAGCGTGGTTTGCGGAGAGCAAACAGGGTAAAAAGACCTGAAACGGCTTTTATTACGAAGTATCCAACCAGCAGGAAAATGGTTGTCCAAAAGATTTTTGTTAGTGATATCACTCTTTTGAGATCCGGAGGCTGGCTGAGTTCTTCGCGCAAGCGTGATGGCTCTGGTCGGGTCTGCCCTTCATCCTGATCAGCTATGCTTTCGCCAGATGCTTTGCCAGTTACTGCTTCACGGCTTGTCATCACTGCCGGTAAGGAATCATTTGATGAATGATTGTCAGCCAGGTTTTGTGCTTCATTACGACCGTTAATGCTGTCTGCAATTGCCGCCTGGAGCTGGATGTCAGTCAGCGGAGTTGCAAGGCCGGCGGCACAAAACGATATGGCGATAATCGCTGAAAAAAACAAACGGTTTATAAGAAACTTGTATTTGTTCCGGGTTTTATCAAAAAGTCTCATTGTGCAGGATTTATAATAACCAATTGGGTTAATGGATCAGGTTCTTATCTTGCAGAAGCGACAGGCTTTCCCTGTAAAGTAGCGAATGGATGCTGAACATGCCATTATGTTGCACTACAATTCCGCGGTCCTTGAGGCGCATCAGCATCATATAGGCTTGACGCGTGCTGATGTGCATAATTTGGGCGAGCTGCATTTGATCGAGGACTTCATGGAGTACGAGGGCATGCAGGGCAAATATCACTTCCTCTGGCAAATTATGAACAAAGCTCAGGTCGAGTGCATCGAGCGAATCAAGGTAAACCACATTGTCTTCAATCTTATTTGTGCTGTGCAGCCAAAGCTGAAGGGCAAAAGAGATGTTAGAGCGTGCCAGACGGTTGATCTGTTCAAAGAATTTTTCCTTTAACACCTCCTGTTGTTCCTTCTCCGTTTTTTTTGAAAAACCACGCAATACGTGGTCAGCAGCCGATGACAAGAAGTGCAACCTATATCCACTGGCATTGTGCCTGATCATGATAATGTTTCTGACTTTTTCCTTTTCTAGGCTTTTCATGCTGATCAGCTGCGGGAAATATCCAAACAGTCCGATGGACTTGTCCAGGAATTCTGCTGCATACAGGCCACAGCTACATATCCAGAAAACCTGGCGGCTGGTGCTGCTTATGATCTCAAAAAGACGTTTCATAAGCTGAAAACCACCGGGTTGTCGCATAAACATCATATGCAACTTATCAACAAACATGACGAAAGGACTGTTGTCATGGACATAAGCTTCGAATTCAACAATCGTGCTGAAAGCTTCTCCCCTTAAGCTTTGGCCTAACCCGGCAAACAGGTCTTTTTCTGTAATTATGTGCTTGGTAAGCAGCAATTGGTGCATTTGAGGCTTATGCTCCAGCATTTCTTCAAAAAACATATAAACAAAGGTGCTGATGCCACTCCCTTTTTCACCATAAATGAGCGTTGCCATGAATGATCCGTCTGCCCATTTCTGGTATGCTTTAAGCAAGATGTTTTTCTCTTCCTTGCGGGGATGGTAAAATGCCGCATCTTCAAGGGGTTCATTCAAAAACAAACGTCTGTACACAAATGGCAGCTTGTGTAGCTTCTCCCTGTCTTTTGCCAGGAAGTCAGTTACTTCCAGGCTGATCTCCCTTGATAGTTGCTGAATGCCAAGACTGTCACGGATTTGTTTTAACCTTACTTTGGTGTCTTTTTGCAGGACTGAAAATTGGTTGCGGCCTTTTCTGAAGGCTGATTGGCTTCGGGTTTTGAGCAGCCGGACAAAACGCTCCCTGTTATTTATTGCCCTTGCTTTAATGATACGATACCGGATTTTATCAACCATGGCATTATCAGTCAGTTCCAGCAGGGCAGTGTTAAAACCTGCAATGGCTGTATCAAAGTCGTGTTGCATGTTATTGATGAAGCTGTTGAAGCCATCCAGCAAATCGCCGTAACGGTCAATGCCTCTTGTCATGCCCGCCTTTGCCTGTTCGGCGGTTTCATCTGTGCCGGCATCAGCTTGTTTCTGGAGCATCATTATGGCCGACTCGAGGTTAAACAAGACCATGCGCCCCATGTCTTGCAATTGCCCCTGGATATTCTCCAGTTCAAGAATACTTTGCTTCCGGCATTTGGCAAACGATTTGTGCAGCTCACCTGTGATGTCAAATTCTATGAGTTGCATCAGCGAAATGGACTTTAGAGCCTTATCGGGGAAGGCCCTGGCTGGATTAAACCCTTTGATCAGTATTCGCCCCCTGTTCTTGGAAGAAAGTGCGCTGATCAAATCTTTTTCGGTATTGCTGATGAGCCCGGTAAACTCCTGTTCCTCCAATGTTTGTTTAACATTCGGAATAATGATGTTATACAGGTTTTTTCCTGCATTGTATTTCAACTGCTCAAGTTGCTCCCTGAGTTTGCCGGCATCCGTACCCTTGATTTCATCTCGTGTTTTCTCAAGGAATATTTGAATGCGCTTTAGCTCTTTTCTTACAAGTTCAGCGCGTTTGTTTAGCGAAGACTTGAATAATTGATTGGTTATGTTTGCATTCCCTGTTAATATGTAGATGTCCTGGTTGAACTTCCAGTCGTCAGCCAGGGCAAAGAGGGTGTTAACACGTCTGCCTGTAATGGTGGTGATTTTTCCCCTGTACCTTCCCCTATATATCTTTCTCTCAATTTCGGGATGCAGAAAGCCTGGCGACTCCATGGTGCCCGCCACTTCGCAATGTTCATTAAATGACAGGTCTATCTCATCAAAAATTTTCATCAAAGCCGGCCGCAAAGCATTCAGTTCCGTTTCAATACCGGATTTGACTTTATGGATGGCGGGCAGAAAATTTGTTTCGTAATGACTTAGAAAAACCTTTTTTGTTCCCCTGGCCTGCATAACCAGCATGAGCTGTCGGAAAAGGGCATCATCGGCTTGCCATGCATCGAAAGCCAGCATGGCAACTTTTTTGATCGCTTCATCCGCGAATGGAATGTATTGCTTCAATAGCTTATTTTCATAATATCTTAAAGTGAGATTTTTTGCCGGGATTTTTTGACGCCACTCAAGTATGGGTTTTTCATTGGCTGGAGACTTCCTTCGAAGCAGCCTGCCTGCACGAAAAAATGCCAGGTGCAGCTCGTAAGCTCCTTTTTTTAATGCCTTGATGCTCTTTTTGATAAGCTTGTCGCCCGGCTGGGGGTTGAAGCGTGCCCCGGCCTGAATGACACGCCAGTGCGGCTGCATCTCATCAATGATTGTCTGCATGCGGACATCAAAATCAGAAAAAACATCCTGAAGCTCCGATTTTTCATTTTTGCTTATCCAGCGCTCCAGGATTTCCAGCACGTGTTTTCGCTGTTGAATGTGTTTCTCAAGCAGTTTTGTTCCGGTCGCCCCGCTTTTATCATTTCGGATTGCATCAATGAGGCTTTCACAAGCTTGTTCATAATCCTCAAGACACTTGTTCAGGCTTTTGTAGTTTGCCCTGATGTCTTTAAGCAATGCCACGGATATAGACTTACGAAGCCTGTCCTGATGTTGTTTGATGGTGTCGGATATCATTGCCTTATGTCGTTTTGCTAACTAAGTACTTGTCTTGCCGGTAACGGATAATTTGCCCGCGACCACCACATGATGCCACTTCCAATGAGCAGACTTGTGATGGATATGGAAAAAGCTATTGTAAATCCCCAGGTTTCATAAAAAATTACGCCAATGATGGGTGCAAAAATTGAGCGTATGGCTGTGAGGCCCAGGTGTATCGACTGATAGATACCTGCTTCTGCAGGGGTGCAGAAATAGGCGGAACCGATACTCCACATCAGGGCCATCGTAGCAGCAAAGATACCGTGAAACAGGATGTATAAGATCATCGTGTGATATAGCGTAATGTCCCAGAATACAACGTAACCGTCAATGTACTGTGTCAGAATGAGTGTGAAAAGATAAAGCGCCATCGATAAAAAGGAAATCACGGAGAACTGCCGTGGGTCGATGCGCCCTATAAGCCTTCCGAAATATGGCAACATTAAGATAGCTAGCAGGTTGTATGCGTTTCGATAAAATGCCACACTTGAATAGTTGAGCCCGAGTCCAAACTCCCAGAACAGTATCATCACCGTGAATGAGCTCATGAATCCAAAGCCGTAAAACATGAATCCCACCTGGAAATGCCGGTATGGTATGTTTTTGATGAGGATGTTGGTCATTTCTCTGACCGACTGCCTGATGCCCTGCCAGATTGAATGGGTTCGTTCAGGCACTTCCTCATCTTTGTAAGGGATGAGCGAGAGCAGAAAAATGGAGGCAATGCCAAGAATGGCGGCCAATGGAAATATGTACACAAATATGTAATTGTTGGCGTCCAGGGCCCAGCCGTAGGCAAAGGTAGTGACCATCATCACGATCTTGTTGGCGGTGGTGGCGTAGCTGTAAAAGCGGCCAAAGTTTTCGTGACTGTAAGTGTTTTTCAGGAACAGGTTGATGCTTGGAAATACGATAGGGTTTGCGAGGAAGTAGATGAGAAAGATGGCCAGGAAGATGTAGTGATAGACGGAGTCGCCGCCCAGCTGTTCAGGACTGCGCGGGAACAGCAACAGCAGCATGAGTGGGAGGCGGGTGGCAATGGCTGTGATTCGCAGCAGTTTTTTCTTGTTTTTGATGCTTCTTAAAAATGTGTTGAAGAAAACAAGCAACAAAAATACCAGGGTGGCAAACTGGAACAGCACGCTCACCTGGTAGCTCGAGCCCAGCAGGCTTTTGACAAAAACGAACTCGTTGAGCGCAATGATCCCCGCCAATATCCCTTCAATAATGGAATAGGAAAAGTGCAGCGCAAAGGTTTTTTTCTCTTGCGGTGCGAGGCCGGAGATGTTCATTATCTTCATCCTCTTCGTTTAAAAAATATCTTGAAAACCATATCCAATCCCTATGCTTACCACATTGCCGGAGAGGTCGGAGCCACCATTGTTGCGGTAATCAACAAAATTATGTTTTACGATGATGCTGAAAAACCGGTTACCCTCAAATATCCGGTGATAGGTAATACCTGCATTGATATTGAGTGCGTGTATCATTCCTTTAACTCCCTCTTCGCGCTCAGCATTGTTGCGGGGGTCAATGCCGTCGTAACCAACGCCTCCTGTGATGTAGAGTGAATGCCGCGGCTTGCTGAGCATGTCAAAGCCGGTGTGTATGCCGGCATACACTTGCAGAAAGTCTGTGGTCTCATAAAGCGTGCCACCGATCTCGGCAGTGTATGCTTGTGGTGCCTCCAGGAATCCCAGGCTGAGCTGAAGCTGAAGGAGTGCATTTTCGGTATTCCTGCCGGCAAGAATGCCCAGTTGAGGGTGGCTGCCAAGCTGCTTCAGCTTATCTGTGGGCATCCACGTGCCAAATTTAAAGCCCACATGAAAGCCGGGTAATGTGCCTTGCTGCTGCCTCTCATCCTTTTCAGCTTTCTGCATTTCCTGCAGCTCGCTTTCGCGCTGAAGAAAAAGGGAGTCGATGGTTGTGCCGGAAAGCACACCGCTGCTTAACTGCTCCATTGCTTCTTCAAAGCCGTGTGAATAAAACAGAGTGAAAAATTTTTCTGCTGCAGAGATGTCTGGCAGCTGCTGAAGTTCCCAGGCAAGGGCGCGTGTGTAGTCGTTGTACCCGGGGTAAAGCGGAAAATAGGCCCAGGCTTCAAAATCAAAATAAAAATTTGCCAAGCTCTCATCTTCAGCCAATGCGGCATCTTGATAATCATAAAGAAATTCGGGCAGCAGGGCAGGCAGCCACTCATCGTTGAATTCACGTGCCTGTATCTGCCAAAGGATGGAAAAGCGCATCATGGGTTCGGTGATGCCACAATGCTCTTCCCAGTATCTTAGCAATGTTGTTAATGTATCTGACCGCCCTGAACGGTGGTATTCCGGGATAAGCTTTGAGGCACTGAAAGCGATGTCGGAGCAGGCAATACTGTGTTTTTCGATCACCGCTTCGATATCAATTTCTTGCGCATGTGCATTTTTCATGATGCCGGATGATATCATCAGCACCATCGTGAGCGAAAGAGTTATATGGCGTTTTTGACGTAACACGAATACGGTTTTGTTTATAAGAAATAATTTGCACAACAATGGAATGCTCCAGGCAAACAATACAGGTGTTTTTTAATTTGCTGAAAACACTGATTTTTCTGTAAATATAGACAAAGTTTTGTGTGTGTATGTTTGTGAAACACAAAAAAATCTTACTTTTATGCTGCAAAAATAATATGCACTAAACAATTATGACAATGAAAAGAGTACTGTTTATAATGACGGCGGTTATTCTGGCCGCTTGCAGCAGACAAGCAGCAGATAGCATAACCATCACCGGTCAGGTTGAAAATCCCGGTGGTGAAGAGGTGGAAGTCTTTTACTATAAAGATTTTATTACCAACAAGACAGAGATGGTGAAAGTGGCGCTGGATGAGCATAATGCCTTTGAAGCTGTTTTGTCTCTTGAAGAACCGCAATTTATTTATGTCAGCATACCACCACGTACCATCATGCTGTATGCCACACCTGGCGCTACCTTGAATGTTGCTTTTGATGCTGAAACCCGGGATCAGTTGCCCCAGGTTACAGGAGATAACAGTCTTGAAAGCAGCTTTTTCCTGGCTTATAACATCGAAGTGGCGGGTAAATTTAATCAATCTGTAATGTTTGGCAAGGCCCGTGAACTGGGTTGGGAAGAATTTACTGACTACCTTCAAGCCATGTATCTTGAGCAGAAAAACTTTCTGCTCAATCATCCAGACTATGAGGCTTTGGATGCTGACTTTACTTCATTGATGTCTACTAATATTTTGTATGGCAAATACGTCTGGCTGTTGCAGTATGGATTATATTATGACTTTTTGCATCCTGATGGTGATGCCTTGCCTGATTCGTACTTTGGCTTCCTGGAGGAGGCTGCTGATTTTCGTGATGAACATACAAGGTCACGCGATTATTTCACTTTCGTGAATATGTATGTGGAACATAAGGCAGATGTGGTCGAGGGGGTATCGCCCAATAATTTGTATTTTGACACAGCAAACGAATTGTTATCGGGCAGGAGCAGGGAGTTGGTGCAGGCTCAAACCGTAATATCTGCCTTGAGCTTTGACGATTTTGAAGTAGGCCTTGCATTGTATGATCGCTTTAATGACTCAGACGTTTCAGCTGATATCGCAGAAATTGTCCGGGCAGAATATGAGATACAGAAAGCGCTTTCGCCGGGAATGCCTGCGCCGGGCTTTACTCTCACTGATATCAATGGTGATGAGGTTTCCCTGGATGATTTCCTGGGCAAGGTTGTGTATCTTGACTTCTGGGCCAGCTGGTGCGGACCGTGCCTGCAGCAAATACCGCACGCCAAGGAAC
>SKOK01000105.1 GCA_007120085.1 Bacteroidales bacterium
TCCTGGTGTGGAAGTTTTTGTTCCGGTTCTGGAGGCTGTTGTTCCTGGTGTGAAAGCTGTTGCTCCTGGTGTGGAGGCTGTTGTTGCTGATGCGGAGGCACTTGTTGCACACTCCCTGGTTTATCAACGACGTGCCCATACTTTGGCGGCTCTTCGGCAAGCTTTTTCAAAGCCTCAAATTTTCTGTAAAGAAGGCGGAGATCGTCCTTTACCAGGTCAATGTCAAGCGACATATCTTTGCCGGGATGATGATGGTTGATGTATTTGGTACGATTTACAATTTCTTCAAGCAGATCAATGATTACATCTTTAACTTCCTGTTGCTTCATAAAAAAATCAATTTAGCGGGTGAATCTCTTTCCGGGAATGGATAACGATGTAAAGTTATTGATTATTTTTGTCAATGAAAGGAAGAGTGGTTCCAAAATCATAAAAACATGCTTTTGGACGCAAGGTGAAGGGCAATTTTTAAAATAAGAGTATTTAGCAAAACCAAAATACACAGATGTTTCTTGAGAACGAACACGACAGGGCGCGTCGGCGTGGCTGGATAGAGGTGATTTGCGGCAGCATGTTTTCGGGCAAGACCGAGGAGCTGATTCGTCGCCTTAAGCGGGCGCGCATTGCAAAGCTCCGCGTCGAGATATTCAAGCCGGGTGTTGACAACAGGTATGATGAAGAGAAGGTTGTTTCGCACGATGCCAATGAAATATTGTCAACTCCCGTGCCGGCTTCGGGCAACATTTTGCTGATGGCTAACGATGTGGATGTTGTGGGGATTGACGAGGCACAGTTTTTTGACCCGGAGCTCCCCAATGTATGCAACCAGCTGGCCGACTCTGGCATCCGTGTAATCGTTGCCGGCCTTGACATGGACTACACAGGCAAGCCTTTTGGCCCGATGCCGGCTTTGCTCGCCACTGCCGAATACATTACCAAAGTTCACGCCATCTGCGTTCGCTGTGGTCACCTGGCGCAACATTCTCACCGCATCATTGCCGGCGACAAGCTGGTGGTGCTGGGCGAAACCGACGCTTATGAGCCCCTGTGCCGCAGCTGCTTCGCAAAAGTAAAGTAGTATTTATTTGCCGGGTTTGCCAAGCAGGTCAAACATGTTTTTCTTGTAAGCCTCCACCCCGGGCTGGTCAAATGGGTTCACGCCAAGAATGTAACCACTGATCGCACAGGCCATTTCAAAGAAATAAATGAGCTCGCCAAGGTTATTTTCATTGATGGCAGGAATGCTGATCTGCAGGTTGGGCACATCCCCGTCGAGATGTGCCATCATGGTGCCCTTGGCGGCCATGCGGTTTACGTGGCTTACACGCTTGCCGGCAAGGTAGTTCAAACCATCAAGGTCATCTTTGTCATTGGGTATCAAAACCCTATGACGGGTATCTTCCAGGGTGATCACTGTTTCAAAAAAGTTTTTCAAGCCATCCTGGATGTATTGCCCCATTGAATGCAGGTCAGTGGTAAAGCTTACCCCGGCAGGAAAAATCCCTTTGCCCTCCTTGCCTTCACTTTCACCAAATAGCTGCTTCCACCATTCAGTAAAATAAGTAAGAGAAGGGTTGTAGCCGGCAAGTATCTCGGTTGTTTTGCCTTTGTTGTAAAGGATGTTTCTGAGCACCGCATACGAGGCAGCGGGGTTTTTTTCAATGGAATCTTCTTTTTTGAGATGTGCTGCCATCATTTTTGCACCTTTCACAAGCTCCCTGATGCTGTGGCCTGCAACGGCAATGGGCAACAGGCCCACCGGCGTAAGCACCGAATACCGGCCTCCCACATCATCCGGGATGACGTAAGTGGTGTAGCCTTCGTTATCTGCTAATTGTTTGAGGGCGCCACGCGAAGCATCTGTGACCGCAAATATGCGTTTGGCGGCTGCCTCTTTCCCATACTTGGTTTCAAGGTGTGACCGCAAAAGCCTGAAAGCGATGGCTGGCTCAGTGGTGGTTCCCGACTTTGATATGACGATGATGGAGTACGATTTGCTATCAAGCCATGAAAGCAATGCGTGCAAGTAGTCTTCGTCGAGATGGTGACCGGCATAAACCAGTTCAGTGTGCTTCCTCTTTGCGTTTGTATGGTTGGGAAACGGAGAATCGGAAAGTGCCTCGCAAACTGCGCGCGTGCCGAGATATGAACCCCCAATGCCAATGACAACAGCGACATCTGATTGCTCCCTGATTTTTGTCGCATCAGCTTCCATTTGCGCCAGCAGGTCATCATCGATACTGCCGGGCAAGTCAACCCAACCCAGGAAGTCGCTGCCTTTCCCTTTTCGCTGATAGATGTTTTTGCGATGCAGGTCGAGCTCACGCTGAAACAAACTGATTTCGTCGTTTGATACAAATGATCTTACATGCTGATCATCAAATGTCAGATTAATCATGGTCAATAATTTTTAGTTGGAAAACTATTCCAGGGTGCGGGCGATCTCGATAGTTTCAAATGCTTCGATAATGTCGCCAACTTTGATGTCGTTAAATCTTTCAATGTTTAAGCCACATTCATAACCTGAGGCAACTTCCTTCACATCGTCTTTGAAGCGCTTGAGCGATCCAAGCGTTCCGGTGAACACCACGATCCCGTCGCGAATCAGCCTGATGCTTGAGTTCCTGTGTATCTTTCCATCGAGCACCATGCAACCTGCAACCGTACCTACCTTGGTGATCTTGAACACATCACGCACTTCGAGGTTTGCTGTGATTTTTTCTTCAATTTCAGGTGAAAGCATTCCTTCGATGGCAGATTTGATCTCGTTGATGGCATTGTAGATCACACTATATAGCCGGATATCAATTTGTTCATGTTCAGCGAGTTTTCGGGCCGCCATCGATGGGCGTACCTGGAATCCAATGATGATGGCGTTGGAGGCTGATGCCAGCAGCACATCACCCTCAGTGACCTGCCCTACTGCTTTATGGATGATGTTCACCTGGATTTCGGCTGTGCTAAGTTTCAGCAATGAGTCGCTGAGGGCTTCCACCGATCCGTCCACATCACCCTTTACGATGATGTTAAGCTCTTTGAAGTCGCCGATTGCGATTCGTCTGCCAATTTCGTCGAGTGTAATATGCTTATGTGTGCGCAAACCTTGTTCGCGAATGAGCTGCTGGCGTTTTGTGGTAATGCTTTTTGCTTCACTTTCTGTTTTCATCACGTTGAAGGTATCGCCGGCGAGGGGAGCACCATCGAGACCCAGTGCCAATACAGGAACAGATGGGCCGGCTTCCCTGATCCGCTGACCGCGTTCGTTAAACATGGCTTTTACCTTCCCGTGCGTTGTGCCGGCGACCAAAATGTCTCCTACCCTGAGTGTACCGTTTTGTACAAGTATGGTTGCCACATAGCCACGGCCTTTATCGAGTGATGACTCAATGACAGTTCCTGATGCCAGCCTTGCGGGGTTGGCTTTTAATTCGAGCAGTTCTGCTTCCAGCAGCACCTTTTCGAGCAACTTATCTATGTTGATGTCATTTTTGGCCGATATCTCCTGGCTCTGGAACTTTCCACCCCAGTCTTCTACCAGGATATTCATGCTGGCAAGTTCCTGCTTCACCTTTTCGGGGGCAGCGTTCTCCTTGTCAATCTTGTTGATGGCGATCACGATGGGAACATTGGCAGCCTGTGCGTGGTTAATGGCTTCTACTGTTTGGGGCATCACGCTATCGTCGGCTGCAACCACAATGATGGCTACGTCAGTAACCTTTGCTCCACGGGCACGCATGGCGGTAAAAGCTTCGTGGCCGGGTGTGTCGAGGAAGGTAATGCGTTTGCCATCGTCGAGCTCCACGGCATAGGCACCAATGTGCTGGGTAATGCCGCCGGCTTCCCCGGCAATGACATTCGAGTGCCTGATCTGGTCAAGCAAAGAGGTCTTACCGTGGTCAACGTGGCCCATCACCGTTACGATAGGCGCACGATCCTTCAGGTCAGCAGGATCATCTTCCTCCTCTTCAATAACCTCCTGGGAATCTGCACTGACAAAATTGACCTCAAAGCCAAACTCATCAGCAACGATGCTGATGGTTTCGGCATCCAGACGCTGATTGATCGACACAAAAAGTCCAATGGCCATACATGTTGAAATGATCTCATTAACAGAGACATTCATCATTTTGGCAAGCTCCGAAGCCGAGACAAATTCAGTAACCTGCAAGGTTTTCTGTTCCGTAGCGGCCTGTTCCATCTCTTTTTCCTTCTGCTGCTGCAGTATTTCACGTTTCATACGGCGATGTTTGGCAGCTTTTGACTTGCCCGTGCCACTGAGGTTTGCGAGGGTCTCCCTGATCTGACGTGAGATTTCTTCTTCGGAAACTTCAGGCCTGGCAGCTTCTTTCTTTTTGCCTTTTTTGGGCCTGCCGGTTTCAGGCTTCCCAGCTTTCTTATCAGGTGCAGCGGCAGCTTGCGGATCAACAGTTTTGTCTTTACGAATGCGCTTGCGTTTGCGTTTCTTAGATTTAGCAGGATCCGTAGAGGACGCAACAGGCTTTTTCGCTGACTCTTTCTCAGCCGGCAAATCCATCTTGCCGAGAATCGTAGGACCCTCAAGCTTATGAAATTGTGTTTGGTGATGCTGGGCTGCCGGCTCTTTTGCGGGTTTCAATGCTGCAGGCTCTTCCTTTTCTGCCGGTGTCTCATCCTTTGCTGCAGGCTGTTGTATGGCAGGAGTATCCTCTTTTTCGGGTTGATCTTCCTTATCCGGCTTTGATTCTTTGGTTTCAGCTTCAACTGGTTTATCAACAACCGCCTCCCCCGGAGCTAACTTTTCTTCTTCGTCGGCAGTTTTTGCCTTCCTCTTTTTCCTTTTCTTTGGCTTGCTGTCTTCGATGTCAATTTTTCCAAGCACCTTTACTCCGGGACTCTCTTGTTTCGGCTCCTCATCGGCAGGTTTCTCAGCATCCTGATCAACGGCAGGTTTTTCTTTATCAGCGTCTGCTTTAACAGCTTCTTCAGCAATTTCTGTTTTTGCTTCTTTTGAAGGTGGCTCCGGTTGTGGTTCCGGTTGCTCTTTTTTCGCTACTTTCTCGACTTCCTTTTTTGCTTCCTTTGCTTCCTTTTCTTCTTCCGTCTTGGGTTCTTTTTCAGCTTCTTTTATTTCTTTCTTTTCAAGATCTTGCGGATCGATCTTGCCAAGGATCTTCGGACCCGGGACCTCAGGTTTGCCGGCAACCTCTTCAGGCTTTTCAGGTTTTTCAGTTGCATCATCGGCAGGTTTTTCCGCCACAACGCCCTTGCTGTCCTTGATGAACAGTTCATCTTCCTTCTCAGCTGCTTCCTTCTCCGCTGCCTTAACCTCTTTGGCGTCCTGATCTATTGAGATGGTTTCGCGCTTCAAAATACTCAGTCCGGCCTTTCGAGTGGCCTCTTTCAGATTCTTTTCGCTTTGAAACTCCTTGATAAGCAACTCATAAGCCTCAGGAGATATTTTAGCATTGGGATTATTTTCCACAGTGATCCCCTTCTTATTGAGATGATCAATAATGGTCGTGAGCCCAATGTTAAACTCCCTGGCAACTTTGCTTAGTCTTTTTGTTTTGATCCCTTCAGTCATATAAAGATTTGGATTAATCCTGTTTTGCAGGGCATTGTAAAACCCGGCAAATTTATGCTATTTTATTCAAATTCTGCTTTTAATATGCGCATTACGTCCTCAACAGTTTCCTGTTCGAGGTCTGTTCTTTTCACGAGGTCTCTCACGGTAAGGTTCAACACACTTTTGGCAGTGTCGCAACCAACCCTTTTCAGTTCATTGATGATCCATTCTTCAATCTCATCCTTGAATTCAACCAGGTCAACATCTTCACCTTCAATATCTGTTTCACGATATACATCAATCTCGTAACCTGTCAGGCTGCCTGCAAGCTTGATGTTAAAACCGCCCTTTCCAATGGCGAGCGACACCTGGTCAGGCTTCAGATACACTTCAGCCCGCTTGTTTTCTTCATCAATGGTTGTGGATGTGATCTTTGCCGGACTTAATGCCCTGGCAATATATAAGGTCGTATTGGTTGTATAGTTGATCACATCAATGTTTTCATTGCGCAGTTCCCGCACTATGCCATGGATGCGGGATCCTTTCATCCCAACGCATGCTCCAACGGGATCGATGCGGTCGTCATACGATTCAACGGCAACCTTGGCACGTTCACCGGGTACCCTGACGATTTTCTTAATGGTAATCAGGCCATCATAAACTTCGGGAACTTCCTGCTCAAAAAGCCTCTCCAGGAATACCGGAGAAGTGCGGCTCAGGATGATCAGGGGATTGTTATTTTTGATCTCTACGCGCGAAACTACAGCCCGCACGGTGTCACCTTTACGGTAAAAATCAGATGGGATTTGCTCTGCCTTGGGAAGAATCAATTCAATATCTTCATCATCAAGGGCAAGTATTTCCTTTTTCCACACCTGGTAAACCTCAGCTGTTACCAGGTCGCCAATGGCAGCCTGGTACTTTTTGTAAATGCTGTCTTTCTCGAGTTCCAATATCTTGGATGCGAGGTTTTGCCTTATGGCAAGAATCTCACGGCGGCCAAAATCACTCATCCTGACAGGTTCGGAAACGTCTTCACCAATCTCAAAATCCGGTTCAATTTTAATGGCATCAGAATAGGCAATCTCGCTGTTTTCATCTTCTACCTCACCATCTTCAACAATAACGCGGTTTCTCCAAACCTCGAGGTCGCCCTTGTCAATATTGACGATGATGTCGAAGTTTTCTGAAGAACCATATTTCTTTTCCAGCATGCTTCCAAAGACATCCTCCAGGATAAGCATCATCGTAGTACGGTCAATGTTCTTGAATTCCTTGAATTCCGAAAACGACTCAACCAGGTTAATAGGTTCCATTTTTTGTGTTCTGTTTATTGGGTTACTTTAATTATTTCGTAAAAAAATTCTATTTAAATGATACCTGTACCCTCGCCTCAGCTATCTCCTCAAAAGGGATCAAAACCTTTGCATCCGTGTCTGTATCAGGTTCTTTTTTCTTCTTCTTGCTTTTTTCCGGTTTATCTTTCTCAAGCACCACTCCTTGCTCCTGCACTTCAACCAGCCTGCCCTTAATGCGCTGTTCGTCATTTGTGGTGATATCCAGGCGCCGGCCGATGTTGTTTTTATACTGTCTCTTCAGCATCAAAGGATGGCCAACACCCACCGATGACACTTCAAGATCATAATCCTCAATGTCGCGATCCAATTGCATCTCGATGTGCCGGCTCAACTTTATACAATCATCGATGGTAACGCCATTGTCACCATCAAGAAACACCCTGATGCTGTTTTGCGTGCTCACCCTGACAGCTACAATAAAGACGTCACCATCTCCAAGGTAGTCCACCACAATGTCCTTAACAATGTCTTTATCAATCATATATCACCATATTCCAATAAAGAAGGGGACTTATTGCCCCCTTTTCAAACCCGGCCAAATCAAAATTGCAGCGCAAAGGTAATCAAAATATTTTAATCACGAAAAAATATGCTGTATTTTAGCATTTTAGTAAGCAACCCCAAAACAAACAGACGTTTTTAGACGATTCTGTTTTGATCATTAAACGGAATGCAGCAATAAAAACGTAAACTACTTACCTGCTGATCCATAGATCATAAAAGACAGTAAACACATTGTCTGCCTGTTCAGCAAGGTCTTCCTGCCCGTAGAGATCTGCTAAAAAGCTGATTTGCTGAAGCATTGTAAGGCTTTCGCGCTTGCTGTTAAAGACAAGGTCTTCTTTGGATTCAGGGAAGCGGAAATAATAAGCCAGGTTCTCCTCATGAATGTCGAGCATTCGCTTGCTTATGGTGTTTGCTTTCTCATAAGCGCCTGCCTCATAATAGTTCTCAGCCAGCAACAATGAAAAATAGTTATATGGTACATTGTATTCCGGCATCACCTCCATGGCCCTGTCAAGCACGGCAATGGCTGAATCGGGTTTATTTTCAGCCAGCAAAGCCCTGGCAAGCCGCTGAAAAACATTTCTGAAGCTAACGGTAAGGCGCCTGTGGTCTTCGTCCAGATATACACCGGGGTCATACATGTTGCCCCACTGGAACTTATTCATCAAATTGTCATACAAAATGCGCGTATTTACCCTGCCGGGCTCCATTCTTTCGCTATTGGTTTTAATAGGCACCAGGCGGTAAGCCATCCCTTCAAGCTGGAAATAGTCTTCCAGTCCCATATATGATTCGCTTCCGGTGGTGATGGCAAAGTAAACAGGGCGGTCCCAATCGTTTATTGCCAGAAAGTTAAGCGCCATCAAATGGTTTTTATTCATTCCCTGGCCGGGCATCACCCAGTCAACAGCATCTACGATAAGGTGGGCATCTTCAGGTGCTACGGTGCCGTTGGCCACAACTTTCGCAGAGTCAACAGGCAACCTGAATTTGTTTGTTGGGAAAACGCCGGTGTTCTGCCGGATGAGCCGCCTGTCATCACCAACAAGCTCCATCAGCCTGTTCAA
>SKOK01000062.1 GCA_007120085.1 Bacteroidales bacterium
ACGCACGTGGATGTTTATTGTAGAAAATGGCAGGCTTCGATTCCGGCACGACCACCGGCATGACGACGGCACCTCCGAAGAGATAACCATGTATGGAGGCTATGCCGATGGCAATGGAAGTTCCCTGCTGCAAAGCTTTCCGGCCGATGATTACACCTGCAAAATGCTACCCACAGCCTGTAATGCCATATGGCGGGTGTTTTTGTCGGATGACCTTACAACATTCAGTTACCAGCTGCTCTACGAAGAGGAGCTGCTGTTTGAAGGTGCATTTGACATCAGCAAGAATATTGCAGCAGATTAGCGAATTGTCAACTTGTGCGGCAATTCGGAAAATCAAAACTCCTTAAAAAAGCCATATCTTCGTAGACCTTAAGCAACTCCCTCTGCCGATGAAAAATCCACTCAGATTCAGACTTTTCCTATTTATTCTGTTGTCCCTGTTCATAATTGGTTTTTTTGCACTCTATGTTTTCTACAGCCCCAAAGCACTTATACTCTACCTTGGCGTACGCAACAGCTTTCTAATTTTGTTCTTCGTATCGCTTGTCGGTGCATTTACATCCATGACCAAATTCAGTGCATATCCAATGATTGTGGCGCTCGTGGCCGGCAACATGAACTTCGTGTATGTGGGATTTATCGCCGGATTAGGACTTGCTGCTGGCGATACACTGTTTTTCTTATTTGGTTATTCGGCAAGGGAACTTACCACACACAAGTGGAAAGATAAACTCAGGAACATTGTTGCTAAACTGCAAAGCATCAATGACTGGCTCGTGCAGGGACTCATATTTGTTTATGTGGGAGGCAGCCCTTTCCCCAACAACCTGCTAAGTGGCGCATTGGCCTTTACTGGTTATCCATTCAAAAAAGTTGTGGCACCACTGGTGCTCGGTGACCTGGCATTCTGCATGCTGGTCTCGTGGCTGGCCTTCAGGGGCATAAACCTTTTCGGGTGATACCGTGTAAATGATTTATGATTGAAATTCAGTCAGCTCCTGTTGAACTTTTTTTGGCAAGCCTGCAAACACAAGCTCGTAAGAATCCCTGATCCATTTTCTCACAAGATCAATAGGTAAAGAGCCATCCATCAGCAGACTGTTCCAATGCTTTTTATTCATATGATAACCGGGCAACACACCAGGGTGCTGCTCACGCAACTCAATGGCTTTCCCAGGGTCGCACTTCACATTTATAAAATCAAACGCATTTATGTCTGTTAAGCAAAACATCTTGCCACCGACATAAAACACCAGTGTGTTTTCATCAAAAGGAAACTTTTCTGTTACACCTCTCATGGCAATGCAAAAATCCCGAAACTCTTCTATGTTCATGAAACAGGTCTGTTTAAAAACGAAAGGTTGATTATCTTTGTAAATGTATCAAAATTTCAAGAATACAAAACAAAATGATCGCAAAAAAACAAAACATTCATCAACAATGATTTCAAAATCAAATACATACATTCGAACCAAACCAATGACCTTAAGCATTGTCCTGCTTATTTCTTTTTTAATGATGGGATGCGGGCAACAAAGCTCACGGGGCGAAAAAACAACACTTCATATCATTCATGCCGGAAGCCTGACATTGCCCATCCACCATATTTCCAGGGCATTTGAAAAAGAATTCCCTGAAGTCAGCATCCTCTCCGAGGCCTGGGGCAGCAAGGCCGGTGCACGACGGGTGATCGACATGGAAAATCCGGCTGATGTCTTCCTTTCTGCTGATTATATGGTGATAGAGAACATGCTCATACCCGGCCATGCATCCTGGTACCTGCCATTTGCAACCAACGAGATGGCCATTGTATTTACCGATGAATCAAAATTCGCCAATGACATCAATACAGATAACTGGATGGATATTCTTTTACGCAATGATGTAAAATACGGACGCAGCAATCCTGATCACGACCCTTGCGGGGTGCGCAGCGTGTTTACTGTCAAGCTTGCTGAAAAAAAACATGACAGGGAAGGCTTTGCCCAAACCATTCTCAACAAAGACAAGGAAAACATACGCCCGAAAGAAACCGATCTCATCGCATTGCTGGAGCTTGGACAACTGGATTACATATTTCTTTACAGAAGCGTTGCCGTGCAGCACGGACTGCGACACCTTGAATTGCCTGACAGCCTCAGCATGGGAAGTTTCGCACTTAATGACTGGTACAAAGAGGTAAAAACAGAAACCCTGGGCACCAGACCTGGAGAAACCATTACTGAATTTGGAGAAGCGATGGTGTATGGCCTAACGATCCCGCATAAAACCAAGAACATGGAATGGGCGAAGAAATTTGTAGAATTTGTCATTGATCCTGAAAAAGGGGGTGCGATTTTACAGGAACTCGGACAAGGGCCGGTAACGGATTTCGAAAATCCTTACAATGCATTGATCAATGAATTGTTTTCAAGCGAAGTAATGTTGAAAATCCCGACTATTCGGGGAACAGGATTTTGACACACAGGTGAATGATTATGGCAATTCGGCGTGGAACTGCGTAATGACAGGGCTTGACCTGTCAAACTAAAATATAAAAACATAAAGAATCTATAACATTGCAGTTTTTTGTTAATTTTACATGCTGGTAAATGTACAAAACCCAAAATGACATAATAGTATGGAAGTAAAACTATCAAACCTGAATGACTACACGGTGGTAAGCATCCACGGACGTGTTGACACCTTGACCGCCAGTGACTTTGAGAGTAAAATCCTGGAAGTGCTTGAGGGTGGTGCAAAAAAACTATTGCTCGACTGCAGTGATCTGGCCTATATCAGCAGCTCCGGCCTGAGAGTTTTTTTGGTGGCACAAAAAAAGATGATGGCCAGTGGCGGTTCATTGAAACTATGCTGTCTGCAGCCTGAAATCAAGGAAATTTTTGACATATCTGGGTTCTCAACCATATTTTCAATATTTCCTGATGCAGAGTCAGCTGCAGCCCAATAAAGCGTTATCCGGCATGGGCCATAAATTCAAAAATGGAATACTTATTTAGCCTGTTTCCAGTAATCCTGTTTTTGGCCTGCTTGTTTTTACTAGATAGTTTTAAGCTGGTGAGCCAAAAGCTTTTGCTGCTATCCTTGCTTTGGGGAATAATAGCCGCCGGTTTATCCTATTTTGCAAACTCATGGCTTACAAATATCCTGAACCTGCATTATACCACCCTTATCAGATACATAGCGCCCGTTACAGAAGAAGTGCTTAAAGCCCTGCTGATCTTTGCGCTTATTCGCATACGGCTAATCGGCTTTGTAATAGATGCTGCAATTTATGGCTTTGCCATTGGTGCCGGGTTTGCCCTTACGGAAAACACCTTCTACATAATGCAGCTTGGCAGTGACACTGAGCTTTTTGTATGGATAGTGCGCGGCTTTGGCACAGCCATCATGCACGGCGGATGTACAGCCTTATTTTCTATAATCCTGATTGCAGGCATGCAACGCGAAAAATCTGTATGGACATCCTCACTGGCTGGAATGGCACTTGCGCTATTCATTCACAGTGGCTTCAATCACTTTGCAATTAACCCTTTTCTGCAAACCCTGCTCATCATTCTCGTGCTCCCAACATTTTTTGTGATTATCTTTAACCAAAGCAACAGCATGCTTCAAAACTGGCTCGAAATTGAATTCAGCAACGAGGTGGAAATGCTCAGGATGATCCGCCAGGGTCAGTTTAAAGCAACGCGTGCCGGCGAATACCTGGCTTCCATCAAAAAACACTATTCACCAGAGATGATCGTTGATATGTACTGGTACATAAGTCTCTACCTTGAGCTCTCCATCAAAGCCAAACGAAACATAATGCTCAAAGAAAGCGGTTTCCCGGTTATGCCTGAAGTTGGGATAAAAGAAAAACTCATTGAACTGCAGCAACTGCGCAAACAAATCGGAAAAGTTGGTGAAATGTCGCTCCGCCCATTGATCCGAATCAATCACCGCGATTTGTGGACAATGAATCAATTAAAATAACTGGCTTTTTTATCATAATGACCAACTTTTTCAACTTAAAACCATAATTAATGAAAAAGACAATTGAAACAGTTCCGAAAAAGCATCGAAAGACATTTCGAGAGTCAGGTGCAATGGATGAAGATCATGACATAATAAGGCAGGTAATTAAAGGTGATGTTAACAAATACCGGATTCTGATTGAAAAGTACCAGGGGGCAGTCTTTAACCTGTGCTACCAGATGCTCAACAATTATGCAGATGCAGAAGAGTTGACCCAGGACGTTTTTGTAAAGGCTTATGAACATCTCGGCGGATTCAGGTTTAAATACAGGTTTTTCAGCTGGATTTACAGAATAGCAATCAACACGTCACTCGGACATATCAAACACAATCAAAGACATACCGGCATTGACGATATCCGGAGCAAAATGTCAGATACAGACGAAAGAGATAAAGACATAAGTGCACACCTGAAAGTGGCAATTGATATGCTCAAAGAGAATCATAAAACCGTGATCATCCTGAAGTATTATGAACAGCTTTCATACAAGGAAATGTCAGTCATACTTGAAATACCGGAAAAAACAATTCGCTCTCGATTATATGATGCACGCTTGAGCATGAAGCAGATACTTGAAGAAACAGGATACTGGTAAAACAGCCCAAAAAGCTGGAAGCCTGAAGCTGGAAGGATAAGATAGAAGGTGGAATTGATGTTTCGATGTTCGATGATCAATGATGGAGAGCAACCAACAATCAACAATCAACAATCAACAATCAGCAACCAGTAACCAGTAACCAGACAACCAGAAACCCGCAACCATGAACCCGTAACCATGAACCATAAACTAAAATCAAATGAAATCAATGAATAAGGAAACCCGCAAACTAATTGAATCCAGCATTGATGGAACAATCAGTGCTGAGGAAGAGGCCAGGCTGAGTAAATTACTTGCAGAATCCAAAGAGGCTTCCTCGCTGCACCGTCAGTTGCTTGAGCTGGAGCGTCACCTGCAAACAGAAAAAGCCACAGAGCATGAAATTGATATAGCTGATAAAGTGATGCAGAGAGTTCGTGCCAAACAGCAGCCTGCCTTTTCACTCAGGCCTTACCTGGAATCAATTTCAGGCTTCTTTAGTTTTCTCCCAATGCAATATGCAGTCGCCGTTTTGGTAGGCATTGTGGCTGGTTCAGCCTTTACCTGGTTTTTGAGTGGCTCCCTAACCACACCCGATGCTGAACTGCTCAGCGGGTCAATGGCACCTACCAGGCAGGAAGCACTATCCTTCACACGTGACAACACCTCACTTAAAATCGTACCCTATGAAATTGAGGAAATGGTTTACCTGAATTTCCTGGTCAACACACGTGAAGATGTGGAGGTTTCCGTTGAGTTTGATGATTATGAAATTGCACTGAAAAGCGCCAGCTATGTATCAGCTGCAAGTAACCAGTTCACCGACTACGGGATGAACAACATCTCCTTTGGCGCAGCCGGAAGGACAAACTTCCAGGTCATCATGGAAAAACTTCAACAGGAATCTGTTATATTATCAGTTACTGTGCTCAAAGACAACCGAACCCTATACACACAACGAATCAACATTCAATAAGAATAACAACATACTAGCTAATTATTAAGCTGTTAGGAAGTATTACCGAATTGTTTTGAATAAAATGCACAGGTTTTTTTTAAAAACCAGGCCACGGTCCGGGTAAATTATAGATGTTTTTCTGTTTACTCCTTGGCAATTAACAAGCTTTTACTAACTTCGTTGCTGAAAAACCGTCATTCATCTCAGCTATGATAAAGAATTCCACACTCAGCAGGTCCATCACCCTGGCCAATAGAATCGATGAGCTGACGCGCATCAGCGCTTTTCTTGAAGAAACTACTGAACAGTGGGACCTGCCAATGGCCCTGGGTATGTCTCTGAACCTGGTATTGGAAGAAGCCTTTACCAATGTGGTTCAATATGCATATACAGATAAAGAGCAGCATGAAATCGAGCTTTTGATGGAAAAATCCGGCAAAGAATTGATCGTAACCATCATTGATGACGGACAGCCATACGACCCGACAAAAAAAACAGACCCGGACATTAACCTTAATGTGGAAAACCGGCCAATTGGAGGGCTTGGCATCTTTCTCATAAAAAAAACAATGGACAATGTTGCATACGAACGCAAGAATGACAAGAATCACCTCATAATGACAAAAAACCTGGCCTGATTCATTGATTGATGATTATTGAAATATGCCTGTAACCGCTAAATTCCCAATAAAAACAAGGGAAGTATTCCTTCTAAGAAACTGTAAACATACAATGCATTAAAGCTTATGCAAACCCGGAAAACCACCTCATTCTTCTTTGCTCTTCTTTTTCTAACTTATAATGCTTTTGCTGACAACAAAACGATTGTTTTTGGGGCACAATGGTTGCCCCAGGCGCAATTTGCCGGGTATTATGTTGCCCATGACCAGGGCTTTTACGCTGATGCCGGCATTGACGTAGAAATCATTCATCCAACGGCAACAGTCAACACCCTCGAATACCTGATCAGCGGGCAGGCAGATGTGATTTCGCTTTTTCTGATCACAGCGATCAATAATCGTTGTGAAGGTCTGGAACTCATCAATATCGGCCAGCTCTCACAACAATCTGCTATCATGTTTGTAAGCCGCAAATCACATGGCATAGAGACACTTGAAGATTTTGAAGGGAAGAGCGTGGGTGTGTGGTTAAGCGGATTCCAGGAAGTTCCATATAGCCTGATGGCCGACAACAACATCAACGTGGAGTGGGTGCCCATACTTGGATCAGTCAATCTTTTCCTGCTTGGCGGGTTGGATGCCATGACCGTAATGTGGTATAACGAATACAAACGCATATATCTCGCCGGAGTAGATCACTCAGAACTCAATACATTTTTTGTTGCTGACTATAACTATAACGTGCCTGAAGATGGTTTTTACGTCTTACCACACACACTGGAAGAAAAATCCGATGCCCTTAAGGCCTTCCTTGAAGCCAGCCTGAGGGGCTGGGAGTACGCTGCAGCAAACCGGCAATACACGATAGATCTCGTCGTCAAGCTGATGCGTGAAGCACACGTACCTGCAAACTATGCCCATCAGCGGTGGATGCTCGACAAAATCCTGGAACAACACCTGGCAGAAGGTTCCGATGCCGAAAAACTGCATCTTCATAAAAGTGATTTTGAAAAAGCCCTCGAAATAATTCAAGATTTCCAGTCTGTCGCCACAACTTTTACATATGATGAATTTTATAAGCCCATAATAAAGTAAAAGAGTCAATATGATTAAAAAAAACACCTTATCGTTTCGCATTATCATAAGAGTCCTGCTGATCACCATCAGCCTTTTTGTCCTGATCCTCTCCGTTTACACCTATTTTAACAGAAACATCATCAGGACTGCAGCCCGGGAAAATGCAATTCAGCTTGGCAATGCATTGCAAAGTGACATTGAGCATATTTTGCTGCCACTGGAAAAAATCCCTCAAATGGTAAGCACGACAATGGAAATGGGTTTATTCGATAAGAACTCTTTATATATGGTGCTCGAATCCATTGTAAAAAACAACAAAGAAGTGTTCGGAGCCATCATCGCTTTCGAACCGGATTTCTTTCCGGAAGAAGGACGATATTTTGCGCCATACGCCTTCAGGGACGGTGATGACATACGCTCAATAGTACTCGGAGGTCCTCAATATGAATACTTTTATATGGACTGGTACCAAATCCCTAAAGTGCTGGAACGCCCCTACTGGACAGAACCATATTTCGATGAAGGAGGTGGCGAGATCATTATGGCTACCTATTCAGTGCCTTTTTACACCAGGATTGACGGGGAGCGTCGCCTCGCAGGCATAGCAACCGTTGACGTTGAGCTGGATTATCTTACGGAAATTGTAACAGATGTGCAGATCTTTGAATCGGGTTATGCGTTTCTCATCTCGCGAAATGGAGTTGCCCTCGCCCACCCACAACCAGGCCAGGTGATGAACGAGAGTATCTTTTCTGCTGCTGCCGACTGGGGTGAGCCATTGCTTCGCGAAATTGGGAGGAGCCTCATGCATGGCGAAAGTGGGTTCAGGAAGTACAACCTGCAAGGCCAGGACAAAAGCTGGATCTATTATACAAATCTGCCAGGGAGCGGCTACTCCATCGGGGTGATCTATCCCGAAGCAGAAATGATGGCTCCTTTGCAGCGCATGACATTCATCCTCCTCATTCTCATTGTTGCCGGACTTGGTCTGCTGACCTTCGCAATTGTGCGAAGTGTTAACCAGCTGGCAGCACCCCTTGCGCACTTTGCCACTTCCGCCAGGCTTATTGCTGATGGTGACTTCAATGTGAAGCTTCCTGAAATAAAAACCAAAGATGAGATGCTGGAGCTGCATAATGCGTTCTCACATATGCAGGATCAGCTGGCCGAATACGTTGCAAACCTCAAGGAAACAACCGCCGCGAAAGAAAAAATTGAAAG
>SKOK01000172.1 GCA_007120085.1 Bacteroidales bacterium
CAGGATCCAAAAGCGGCAAAAAGATACTCCGCATCGTCGCACATATAGGTTTCGTAACGGATCTCATTCTTTTCTATCTCCCGGTACTTGGCCTGTAAGCGCAGGTTTACCTTTTCCTGCTCTTCCGACTGCAACTGTAATGATGTTACGATGACGCTGTTTTTGCCAGGCTTCTTGCCTACGGTAGCCCACTCATACTCTTCAGTGCTGCGAGGCATCTGCTCGAACAGCTCCACCTTTTCCATCATCTGGCCAATGATGCCATCCGACAAAATCATCACAGGGTTGCGGTATTTAAAGGCCAGTTCAAAACCAAGCTTGACATAATCAACACTTTCCTGTACAGTGGCCGGTGCAAGTACGATGAGCTTATAGTCGCCGTGACCGCCGCCTTTTACGGCCTGAAAGTAATCCGACTGCGATGGTTGAATGGTTCCTAATCCGGGACCTGCACGTACTACATTTACGACAAGACAGGGCAATTCCGCCCCGGCAATATAGCTAATGCCTTCCATTTTCAGGCTGATGCCCGGACTGGAAGAAGACGTCATCGCCCGCTTGCCACACCCTGCAGCACCATAAACCATGTTGATGGCCGCGACTTCACTCTCAGCCTGCAGCACCTGCATTCCGGTCCGCTCCGCCGGGTTTTCACGCATCAGGTACTCGATGACCTCCGATTGTGGCGTAATGGGATAACCAAAATAGGCATCAGCACCGGCACGTATCGCCGCCTCCGCCAATGCCTCATTCCCTTTCATTAATCTTAACTCTTTCATATATGTTATATTTTGGTTGACAGGTCAAGCCCTGTCGTTACGATATTATTGGTTTGGCAAGATAGATCAAGCACTGCTTTTTTCACGATAGACGGTTATTACGGCGTCGGGGCAAACAATGGCGCAGTTGGCGCAACCTGTGCAGCCGGAATTAACCTTAACTGCATAATGATATCCTTTGCTGTTAACTTCGTTGCTGAGCGCCAGCACCTCGTGCGGACAAGCAGAAATGCAGACCTCACAGCCCTTGCACTTCTCTATGTTGATCACAACATCTCCTTTTCTAGCCATTATTGAAATAATTTATTGGTTAAAGAATCGTTTTGTATGAAAACCCTGCGTTTCTCTTATGTTTGCCAACAAAACTATAATTATTTATTTAAAGAAAGCAAGATTTCTGCAAATATTTTTTACCACTTAAACAGTACATTATTAATCAGAGAGTTAAAAATATTATTTCTTTATGCATAAAATAAACCACCAGGCTTGTCAATAATTATTTATTTTTATCCCACATAATAATTTAAAATTAATCTATGATTTTAGGATTTCATAATATTTTTAAAAGCAAATCGCGGTAAGCAACAAGTTAGCAACAAATTACCATGGGAAAACCAAAAAACAAAGCTAAAAGAAGCATATTCAGGAAGTTGCTGATCTTTCTGGAGATGCTCATATTGCTACCCTTACTGTTGCTGATCATATCCAACCAGGTTATCCGTTTTTCTGCTGAAAGTCATCTTTATGATTCGTTCGAAGAGATTCCCCATAATCGTGTCGGGCTGGTACTGGGTACATCGCCCAGGATTCGCAACGGTGGTCCGAATCCCTATTTCAATAACCGCATGGAAGCTGCTGCACGCCTTTACCATGGTGGCAAGGTCAGTTACCTGCTGGTTAGTGGTGACAATCGCACAAGATACTATAATGAACCTGAATACATGCGTCGCGCACTCATTGCGCTTGATGTGCCGCAGGAAGCCATTTATGTTGATAATGCAGGACTGAGAACGCTGGATTCTGTTTGGCGCGCAAAAGAGGTTTTTGGGCAGCAAAGTCTCACCATCATTTCACAACGATTTCACAATCAGCGTGCCGTTTTCATTGCAAAGCAAAATGGGTTGGATGTGGTAGCTTACAATGCAGCAGATGTACCCCAGGGGCATAATGACAAAACAAGGATCAGGGAATGGTTTGCCAAAGCCAATGTATTTCTGGACATGGCAATGCATAGAAATCCGGATACTGATGACGAAAGGGTTGAAATAGGGAGCACCAGGTAATCAATAGGCGTAATCCACAATTCGACCTGCATATCTTCCGTCAATAAAAATCCAGCACACCTCATAAAGGCTTGGAATCCTGCTATTCAGCATATAAACATACAATCGTCTTCCATCCGTTGAGCGGAATACCCGTGTAAAGCACTCTAGAGGCCTGAACATGCGCCTGCGGAAACAAAAATTAGGTTCGTAAATGTCATTTACTGCTGATCGTGGCGCGCCTACACTCTGATCACCAAAAAACACAGTCACGGAATACAATCGCATATCAGGAACGCTCCCGTCAAATCCCCAGAAATTCTTTCCGTCAATCTTGTAAACATATCCGTATGGTCCATAATAACTTAAGCGGTGCGCCGAACGAATGAACGGGGCCCTGGAAATATTAACCTTTGCATCGTCTGATCCCAGGGTGATCGTATATTGAGTTTGAGACAGCACATCAAACTCCTTTAATTCAGACTTGCCGGCAAGTCCTACCAGTGACCCTGCAAAAGAAAAAGAGCCGATTTCTGCGCGTATCAGGCTATCGTTCAGACTAAAGAAACTTTCATAAAATCCTTTAGAGTCAGGAACGACCACCACATCACGCTGTGAATACAAAGGCCGGTTGGCATACAATGTCACAATCAGCAAATAGATTATATGTAAACGCAACGCTATCATCGTTCGTAAAATTAATAAAAAGACATAAAACAAAGAACCTGTTTTGCAGGATTTGAATTGTTTTATAATTTAGCAGATGTTAATTCCATTACTCATTTAAACACTTTTAAACCATGGATATTCAGGAAAAAATCATCAAGGCTTTTGAAGATGTTGGAAAGGCAATGCGTCCCGGAGAGATTGCTGAAGCAGCCGGTTTGGATAAGAAAGACGTTGATGAGGCCATTAAGAAAATGAAAGCAGATGAAACCATTTTCTCACCTAAAAGATGTTTTTACGACCTTAAAAAATAGGATCAGTATTGCCAGTTCAATCAATGAGCATTAAATACCTGTCGCGAATCGCTTTAAGCTGTACAGTGTCAATTTGCTTTTTATAAATACGGACAAGCTCAACTATGTTCCGGCTTTCGAAGATTGTAGCGCGGACTGCATCAAAATACAAAATCCTTGTTTCGTATTTTGCTTCTTCAGTAAGACTTTTAAAAGACTCCCAGTCAATATAATGGGGCAGTCTGAAATATCCTTTTGTGTCATCAGATGCATCCAGGTACAAGCCATCACCCAGGTCCTCAAGCTGCAAAAACTTATTTAACCTGATAATCCCCATCTGCTCTGTGATAACACGCTGCCTCTTTTTGAATTTGATCCCTTCGTCCCTGTATGCCTCCTGTATTTCTTTCACCCTGTAGTGATTGATGTCTTTAATCCTGATTGCAGGATTCGTCCTGTTAAGAATTGTGATGCTGCCTACTGCCACATCCAGCGGTAGATTGCGCATTGAGTTGATTTTGAGAGTCGTGCGAGCTATGTCGCCCATTGAGTAATGTTCATCAAGGGCGCAATAGATGTATGGATCAGGTTCTGACATCGGGGCATCATGATAATATCCAAAAAACGGGGATGTACTCTCAAGGACGCAGGTATCAGAAATGGTCATGTCTTTTTCCAGCGTGCTCAAAGGCTCTTCCTTGATCAGTTCGGCATAATGCTCAAGAATCTTTTTTGTTTGCATAACTCAGGGTTTGCTTATGGGTTTCTAATTTCTAATTTCTAATTTCTAATTTCTAATTTCTAATTTCTAATTTCCAATTTCCAATTTCCAATTTATCACTACTGTCCGATATAATTCTATTGCGTCCCTAACGGGACTACCAATATTTTGTCCCTAACGGGACTGCCCCGATAGGGGCAAAATATTGGCAGAACAAAAAGCAACCCCAAAGTCCGTTAAGTCCCGTAGGGACGATATATATAAAGCGTTTCATAGCCAGCAGACATTTTTTCCCGGACAGCAGTGATAATTTATAATTTCAAACTTCCAACCTCTAATTCACAACCAGTAAAACCAAGTACAATATATGAAGATTTTTATTCTTCTGCAAATAAATTAACAATGATTTCACATACTTTTACCGGTTTTAATGCAGGAGGTAAGCAAAAAAAATGTACTTTTGTACTTCTTTTTGCGTAAGATATGGTCAAAAATACGCTCATAACAATATAGTAATCAACAGACTATGCTCAATAAATAATTTTAAGTACATACATTAAACTCAGAAGACAATGGATAACAAGAGTAAGAAGGTTTATTTTTTTGGTGGAAAAAAAGCTGATGGCGATGCAACATTTCGCAACCTGCTTGGTGGCAAAGGGGCTAACCTTGCCGAAATGGTGAACATTGGCGTGCCGGTGCCTCCTGGTTTTACGATAACCACAGAGGTATGCACGTTGTATAATGAAAAAGGGCGTGATCATGTGATCCAGGAGATTAAGAATGAGATAGAGGAAAACATGCGTCGCGTGGAGCAGGAAATGGGTACCGGTTTTGGTGATAAGGATAGCCCGCTGCTGATGTCTGTGCGCTCTGGAGCCCGCGCTTCCATGCCCGGAATGATGGATACTGTTTTAAACCTTGGTCTTAATGAGCAAACCCTGGAAGGACTGGCAAAAAAGACAGGTAACGATCGCTTTGTATGGGACTCATACCGTCGCTTTGTGCAGATGTATGGCGACGTAGTGATGGGTATGAAGCCTGCTTCAAAAGAGGAGGAAGACCCCTTTGACGTGATCATGGAGCATCTGAAAGAAGAAAAAGGTGCTGAAAATGATCAGGATCTGACTACTGACGACCTCAAAGAACTCGTAAAGCGCTTTAAGAAAGCCGTTAAGGAACAAACCGGCAAAGTTTTCCCCGAGGATCCATGGGAGCAATTATGGGGCTCAGTACTTGCAGTATTTGAAAGCTGGAACAACCCCCGCGCAACCTATTATCGCAAAATGCACAACATCCCCGCTGAGTGGGGCACAGCCGTAAACGTTCAGGCCATGGTATTCGGTAACATGGGCGACACTTCTGCAACAGGTGTTGCTTTTACACGCGATGCCGCTACCGGCGAAAACATTTTTAATGGCGAATACCTGGTTAATGCGCAAGGTGAGGATGTGGTAGCAGGTATCCGCACACCTCGCGAGATCACGAAAGAAGGTTCATTGCGCTGGGCTAAGCTGCAGGGTGTTTCTGAAGAAGAGCGTCGTGAGACTTATCCTTCGCTCGAAGAACTCTTCCCTGAGCTGTATAAAGAACTATATGATCAGCAGGAAAAACTCGAGAGGCACTACAAGGACATGCAAGACCTGGAGTTTACCATCCAGGAAGGCAAACTTTGGATGCTTCAAACCAGGAATGGCAAGCGAACAGGCCCGGCCATGGTAAAAATCGCCATGGATATGCTGAAAGACGGCAGCCTGACTGAAGAAGAGGCATTGCTGCGCGTAGAGCCAAACAAACTTGACGAGCTGCTTCACCCTGTTTTTGACACCAACGAGCTGGCCAAAGCCAAACTGCTGGCCAAAGGCTTGCCGGCATCACCAGGTGCTGCAACCGGTCAGATCGTTTTCTTCGCTGATGAAGCCGCTGAATGGGCAGCAAAAGGCAAGAAAGTAATTCTTGTGCGCGTTGAGACATCACCTGAGGACCTTAGCGGCATGGATGCTGCGGAAGGAATCCTGACCGCCCGCGGCGGGATGACCTCACACGCAGCTGTGGTTGCCCGCGGTATGGGTAAATGCTGCGTTTCTGGTGCCGGTGCCGTAAGGATCAATTACAAAAAACGTGTAATGAACATCGATGGCACCGAGTACAATGAAGGTGACTTCATCTCCTTGAACGGTACCACCGGCGAAGTGTTTGAAGGCAAGATCAAAACGATGGATCCGGAAATGAGCGGCGACTTTGCCGAGCTGATGGAGCTGGCAGAAAAGCACACCCGTATGTATGTACGCACCAATGCCGACACGCCAAAGGACTCAACAGTAGCCCGCGAGTTTGGCGCCAAAGGAATTGGCCTCTGCCGTACCGAACATATGTTCTTCGAAGGTGTTCGCATCAAGGCGATGCGCGAAATGATCCTGGCCAAAGATGAAGCCGGCCGCCGCAAAGCACTTGACAAACTTCTCCCAATGCAGCGCGAAGACTTCGAAGGCATCTTCGAAGCGATGCAGGACCTGCCTGTAACTGTGCGCCTGCTCGACCCGCCATTGCACGAGTTCCTGCCGCACGAAGAAGCCAACCAGGAAGAAATGGCCAAAGAGCTGGGCGTAACCAAAGAAGAGGTGAAGGCTGCCGTTGACGCACTGCACGAATTCAATCCGATGCTCGGACACCGTGGCTGCCGCCTTGGCAACACCTATCCGGAAATCTCAGAAATGCAAACCAGGGCCATCATCGAAGCGGCCATGAACCTTAAGAAAAAAGGCATCAAGGCCATTCCTGAGATCATGATACCCCTTACTGGAACCCAGCCTGAATACGAACTCCAGGAGCAAATCGTCCGCAACACGGCAGAAATGGTGTTTGAAGAATATGGCGACCGCATTGAATATCTCGTGGGAACCATGATCGAGATTCCACGCGCCACGCTGATAGCCGACAAAATCGCTGAAAAAGCAGAATTCTTCTCTTTCGGAACTAACGACCTCACGCAGATGACCTTTGGTTACTCAAGAGACGATGCTGGAAACTTCCTGCCTGTTTATATCGAAAAAGGCCTGCTGAAGCACGATCCATTCCAGGTTCTTGACCAGGAAGGCGTTGGACAGTTGGTACAAATGGGCGTTGATCGTGGCCGCCAGGGACGCCCTGACCTCAAAATCGGGATCTGCGGTGAGCATGGTGGTGAGCCCAGCTCCGTAGAATTTTGCCACAGCGTTGGCATGGACTATGTCAGCTGTTCACCTTTCCGTGTGCCGATCGCACGCCTTGCCGCAGCCCAGGCTGTTGTTAAAGAAGAGCTTGCAAAAAAAGGGGGTGCAGCCTATAGCACTGCTTAATCTCTCAACAGAAATCAATCATAAAAAAGGCTGCCTGTAAATCAGGCAGCCTTTTACTTTTTACACATGGTAACCAATCATGGGTTTTTTGTTTACAAGCTAAATGGATCAACCACCACAATATGTTTAATTCCTTTAAAATCTTTGACATTACGGGTTATGATTTCAAGATCATAAATCAATGCTGTAGCAGCAATAATCGCATCCGGGAGTTTGATTTTGTTTTGTTTTCTTATCAAAATTACTTGATCAACAATTTCATCATTAAGATTGTACACAAGAGAGCAATTAACAAAATCAATCAAACTTTTATCCACCCTGGTAAAACCCAATAATTCAATTTTATTAATCACAGAAATTCTGGGAAGATCATCAATTACTTTGGAAATGAACTGTTGTGCTTTATAAGGCATTTTATCGCCCATAAAGTCAAGGACAACATTCGTGTCTATTAGATATTTCTTTCCCATTCTTTCCTCATTTCAACCAATTCATTCTGAAGTGCATCAACTTTATCATCAGACAAACAACCCCTAAACCGATCAGATAATTTCTTGTTTGAGCATTTCTTTGTGGGGTTGACAATACTAATTATTTGCATGCTTTCCATGTTTCTTAGGAAGCTTAATGCTATATCTTGTTTTATTTCAACTGTCAAGGTTTTCATATGCTACTTTTCTCCTTTTTATAGCTATTCTAATCTACATCAAATATACAAAAATAAATCTATAAATAAAAATGAACAGCGCTCTTTTCTCTCACAAATAAACGTGCCTTATTCATTTCATCATACATCACCTTGTCATCCTGCACGAAGCTTACCTTTTCCCTAAAGGCTTTTAGGAGTTTGTGAAGCGCAGGCGAAGTTTTTTCAGCTTCACGGAATTCGATGGCCTGGCAGGCTGTCATCAGCTCAATGGCCAGCACTTTCTCCAGATTTTCCACAATGCTTAGCGCCTTTACTGCCGCATTGGCGCCCATACTCACGTGGTCTTCCTGCCCCTGGGAGGATTCGATGGTATCGACAGAGGCAGGTGTGCATAGCTGTTTGTTCTGGCTGACGATGGCAGCGGCCGAATACTGCGGGATCATGAAGCCTGAATTCAAACCCGGGTTGGCAACCAGGAAAGATGGCAGCTTGCGGGCACCCTCTATCAAACGATAAATGCGGCGCTCTGAGATGCTTCCAAGCTCCGCCAGCGCAATGCCCAGGAAGTCAAGCGATATCGCCAGCGGCTGACCGTGAAAATTGCCGGCCGAAATAATCAGATCATCATCAGGGAAAAGGGTCGGATTGTCCGTGACCGCGTTCATCTCATTTGCAAATACGCCGGACACATAAGCAATCGCATCCTTGCTGGCGCCATGTACCTGGGGCATACAACGGAATGAATAAGGATCCTGGACATGCC
>SKOK01000141.1 GCA_007120085.1 Bacteroidales bacterium
CTCGGATTCTCCGCCGCCATACTGATGTTGATTTACGTACACCATCAATTAAGTTTCGATCGCTTTCATGAAAACGCTGATCGCATTTACCGCCTCACCATAGAGGGTTCGATGGCGGATGGCAAAACGATCAGCGGTGCATTTACCCACGGGAGCACAGCAGTTGTATTGACAGATGAAGTTCCTGAGCTTGAATATGTTACGCGTTTTTATGACCTTGGCTCAAACGAAGTCCTTATTGACGACCAGCGATTTACGGATGACCGCATTGCATGGGTGGATTCTGTGTTTCTAAAGATTTTCAGTTTCGGCCTGATCAGTGGAAACCCTGAAACCGCGCTGCAAGAACCCAACTCCGTGGTGCTGACCCGTTCCACGGCAACAAAATATTTTGGCGACAGCAACCCCATAGACAAATTGATCAGGATCGATAACATTGATTACCGCGTTACCGCCCTGATGCACGACGTGCCGTCAAACTCACATTTGGTTTTCGACGCACTGGCCTCCTTTCATACCCTGGAAAGACCAGGTTTCAATATTATTGAGCGCCAGGGGATCTCTTTCCCCACTTATTTGCTGATGCAAAAAGATGCTGATTATGACGCATTTGCTGAAAAATCAATAAGCAGCGCCGACGATCATACCAACGAAATTTTCAACGCCCTGGGCGTTTATATTGCCCACTACCTGCAACCCCTTTCCAGGGCTTACTTGTATTCAAACTTTAGCTTTGATACGGGCCGAAGGGGCGATATCCGAAATGTGTATGTATTCTCCTTTCTTGCTTTTGTCGTGATCCTGGTTGCCGTCTTCAACTTTATCAACCTTGTTACGGCGCAATCTGAGAAACGGGCCAGGGAGATCGGAATGAGAAAGGTGATGGGGGCCGTTCGCAAAGACCTTATTGGCCAGTTTATTGGCGAATCACTCATCATCACATTTTTTGCATTCCTTTTTGCGCTGGTGCTGAATGAATTGTTTATCGGGCCATTCTCCAACCTCCTGGAGGAAAACCTGAGCCTGGGTTATTACCAGAACCCCCTGATGGCACTTGCCATTATGGGTTTTGTTGTCCTGGTGGGTATTATAGCAGGGTTTTATCCCGCATTTTACCTTTCGCACCATGAGCCTGTACTGGTTCTTAAGGGAGGTGCCCTAAAAACCGCAGGCAATACAAACTTACGCAAAGTATTGGTTGTTTTGCAGTTTGCCGTTTCTGTCTTCCTGGTGATCTCGGTACTGCTGCTCAACCGCCAGGTGCAGTACATGAAACACAAAGACCTTGGCTTTGACCGTGAACATGTCATTTCGATACATAACCTCAGCCCGGCAATTCGTTCAACCTATACTTCCCTGAAGGCAGAATTGCTTCAGCATCCCAACATCCTCAACGTGACGGCCTCGCAGAGCGTTCCCGGCGAAACCCAATCACTGCAAAACAGTTACCGTCAGGGTGATGATCCGTCTTCGGCCGTCATCATGTACGAAAACCGCATACAGCACGGCTACCTGGAAACATTTGGCATGCGAATTGTTGAAGGTCGCGATTTCGATCCGGAGATGCGTACAGATACCGCCTCTTTTATCCTTAACCAGGCTGCCGTCAGGAAGCTCGGACTGGAAAACCCAATCGGTGCAAGGATATACGTTTGGCGCCAGCCCGGCACAGTGATCGGTGTGGTAAGCGATTTCAACTTCGCATCGCTTCGTGAAGAGATAGACCCCCTGGCCATGACCATGTATGCCGATTGGTTCCACAGGATCAGCATAAGGGTTCAACCGGGCTCGACAAATGAGGTGCTCCAGTATGCGCGCAGCCTTTTTGAAGCAGCCGACCCCAACTACGTTTTTGAGTATTTCTTTGTAGATGACAGGTTTGCCCAAATGTATCGCCGGGAGGAAAGAGCGAATGCCCTCATAAAATACGCATCCATACTTGCCATCATCATATCATTTATGGGACTTTATGCCCTTACATCCTTTACAGTGATGAAAAGGGTAAAGGAGATTGCCATCCGAAAAACGCTGGGGGCCACCGTGCCGAAGATCATGGGCTTACTTTTCAGCGACCTGTTGCGCTGGCTGCTTATCGGCAACATCATTGCATGGCCTCTTGCATTCTATACGGTAATGCGTTGGCAGGAAAATTTTGCCTTCCGCATCAACATCATTGACCATTGGTATTATTTTGTACTGGCAGGCTTGCTGGCTGCCCTGGTGGGCGTGTTTGCAAGCATCATACAGATGATGTCGGCCGCCAGAACCAATCCTGCAGTATGCCTGAAAGCAGAATAATCCATAACTTGCACAAATTCAACAAGCATTAATTGCCAAATTGGAAACCGTGATAAGCAAAAAAACAGCACCTTTGTCATGAGGTTTGGCATAAAACAAAGCAACTAAAACTTTAAAAGTCTCATAAATGCTCAAAAATTACATCACCATTGCCATACGCAACATCCGCAAGCAGCGTTTTTACAGCCTTCTCAATATCGTTGGACTGGGTGTGGGGCTGGCCCTGGTTATTTTTATCGCATTGTATCTTTATGATCAGCACAGGTACGACCGCTGGTATGGCGATTACGAGCGGATTTACCGCCTGGAATTCGGCGAATGGGGGATCACCGGACCGGTGTTCAAAAGAATAGCCGAAGAATCCAGTGCCGGTATTGAACAAGCCTTACGCCTTAACACCAACCAGTTATACAACACTCCAGCTCATTTTGAAAATGAAGTCGTTCGTATCCGGCACCTCGTGGCTGCTGACCCGGAGATTTTTGATTTTTTTGATCTGAAAATCCTTCACGGAAGCCAGGATGCTCCGCTCGCAGATGTGGGAAACATCGTGCTCACACGCAGCGAAGCCTTGCGGCTTTTCGGCAAAGAAGATCCCATCGGAGAAATCATGAGGCCCCACGACAATTACAGTCTTGTCGTTTCGGCTGTCATAGAAGATATCAGCCATTTTCACGTGGAAATAGATGCACTCGTTTCATTTATGATTTTTGGAAGGTTCTTCGGAACGGATTATTTTGAAAAACCCGGTAACTGGAATCACCTTACTTATATAAAACTCCACCCTGAAGCAGATATGAAACAAGTTCAGGCGCAGGTAGCAGAAAAGTCGCATGAGTTTATTTACCAAACCTTCGGATCACCTTATGATGAAGAAATCCGCCTCAGGCCTGTAAAAGACATTTACTATACCAATGAGATCAGGTTTGAAAGCCGCGTTTTGCATGGCAATAAAACGCTTTCTCTCGCATTTATGATCATTGCAGGTTTTGTACTATTTATTGCAGTTGTTAATTTCATCAATCTTTCAACAGCACAATCTGCTTCAAGGGCACGTGAGATCGGAATCAGAAAATTACTGGGCAGCAACCGCGGCAGCCTAATGATTCAATTTTTAATGGAATCAATCATCATTACCGCCACCGGAATGTTGTCAGCCCTGGTTTTGATTGAAATATTCCTTCCGGGGTTTAATGCACTGGCAGAAGTCGATACCAGCTTAAGAGAATGGTCATGGTTATGGACAGTCGCAGGGTTTTTGGCAGCCACGTTAACGATAGGAGTAATTAACGGTCTGTACCCTGCATTTTACCTTAGCGGATTCCAGGCTGCCAAAGTGCTCAAAGGTGATACAGTGAAGGGAAAGGGTGCCGCATTATTCAGAAAAACCCTTATGGTATTCCAATTTGCTACCGGTATTGGCCTTATTGCCGGGACAATAATTGTTTTTCAGCAAATCAGCTACATGAAGAACAAGGAGATGAATTTTAACAAAGAAAACATTGTGTTTTTCAGGGCCAGCCAGCCAATATTGCAACGTTGGGATGAGTTTAAAAATTCACTTGACCAGTCACCACATATCACTGAAGTCGGGCTGACCAATGCAATACCCGGCAATGTGGGCTGGCAGGAAGCTGCCATAATTGATGGAGAAGCCCGGCAATTCTACTATTGGCCGGCATCACCGGAATTTTTTAAGATGCTGGAAGTCGAACTCTTGGCCGGCAGGTGGCCCGACAGGACACTGGCAACGGATCAACGTGAAAACGCGGTGGTAAACGAACAATGGCTTCATTTCATGGGCTTTCAACCACCGTGGGAAAACGTACTGGGAGAAACGGTACAATATGGATATGGCAAAATAAATATCATTGGCGTAGCAAAAGACTTTCACTTTAACTCTCTTCACCAGGCTATAGCACCCATGGCTTTTGTGTGGTGGGAAGAACGCTGTCAGATGGTGAGCATCCGCATTCAGGAGCAAAACAAAGCGGAGGCTTTATCGCATATCGGCGACACATGGACATTTTTTTATCCCCAGGAACCCCCCACCTATACTTTTCTTGATGATTCACTGGAAGCTTTATATGCCAATGAAGAACGCACAGGCACCATACTTACTTTCTTCGCTTTATTCGCCATCCTGATAGCCTGCCTGGGCTTGTTCGGACTGTCCTCTTTCATTATGGAAAAGCGTAGCAAAGAAATTGCCCTGCGGAAAGTGCTGGGAGCACCTATCCTTAAGCTGCATATGCTTTTGCAGAAAGAATTTGTCATGCTCATTCTGTTGGCGTCATTCATTGCCGTTCCACTCAGCTGGTACTTTATGCAAAACTGGCTGGAGGCATTTCCTTACCAGATATCAATGAGCGTCTTGCCATTTCTGTTTGCCGTTTTACTGACCCTTTTCATTGCCATGCTCACCGTTTCATGGCACGCCTTCAGGGTGAGTGGCCGAAATCCCTCTGATTTCTTAAGGGCAGAATAGGAATTATGAAACTGTGAAAGAAAAAGCAAACCACATTGCCAATCAGGACAACCCGAAGCAATTCAATAAAGCGGTTTTGGGGTTTTTATAAGCAAAAACATTATAGTTTTGCAAAAAACATTTATAATGAAGTATCTTGTATCAATTCTTATTGCATTTCATGGAGCGATTCACATTTTAGGCTTCCTCAAAGGATTCCAACTGGCTGAAATACAAAACCTGCAAGCCCCCGTTTCTAAAACCTCCGGATTATTTTGGTTACTCGCATTTGGATTGCTTTGCGCATCTGCCATACTATTTTTCTTTAATAAAACAATCTGGATGTATCTGGCAAGTGCGGGTATGATAGTATCAACACTCTTAATTTTGAATAGCTGGGGCGATGCAAAATATGGCATGATCCCTAACCTTATCATCAAAAACTCTATTGGTTGATACAATCTCTGCCGCTTATAATCCCCTCAAAGACCATGAAAAAACTCACGCAAAGAATCAAATTTTGGTTTCAATCATTGAAAGCCAAAGCAAGAGAAAATTTTTCTCCGGATATGAAAACACTGACCGGTGCCACCCTTGCAATTTTCCTGGCATTTGCCGTGGCAGTATTCGCTTCCGGATCTGTATTTATAGGCACGTTAGGATGGTTGCCTGTGTTGGTCATGACTGTATCTGTCCTGATCATCTCATTTGTCGGGGCCATATTGATCATTGCATTGCTCAGATTGCTTGCCCGAATTCACTTCTGGCTCGCAGTAGCGCTTGCAACAGGCATTCCGGGTATTATGCTGTTTTACCATTTAACAATGCCCGGCAGTGTGTTAGTATTTCTAACGATCGCAATATGCGCTGCGCTTATCAGTGGCGCCCTCAGACAGTTCCGGAAAAAATGGACAGATATAAAAATATTGCACCGGGTGATGGCCATCCTGAGTCTGGCAGTTGGATTGGCAGGACTTACCGGGGGAATTGTGTGGTTGTTACACCCCGGACAGCCGGTTGATATGCCGTCAAATGCAGCCATGTCTGTTGATAACCTGCCGCCTGTTCTTGACATGGTGAATCCCGCTGAGCAGGGACATTATACCGTTTCCTACCTGACCTACGGCAGCGGAGAAGATACAAGACGCAAGGAGTTTGGCGCTGAGGCTGATTTAATTACCGAACCGGTGGACGGATCGACTTTTCTTGGCTCCTGGACAGGCTTTAGTGGCAAAATGCGGACCAACTACTTTGGCTTCGACCAGTCAAAGCTCCCCCTGAATGCCCTTGTGTGGTACCCCGATGGTGAAGGACCTTTCCCCCTTGTGCTGATTGTGCACGGAAATCACCTGGCACAAAAATTTTCCGACCCCGGATATGCTTACCTGGGCGAATTGCTCGCCTCCAGGGGTTACATCCTGGCTTCCGTTGATCAGAACTTCCTGAATGGCAGTTATATGGATATCCCCAAAGGGCTGAACAACGAAAACGACGCACGGGGATGGTTGCTACTGAAACATATCCAGGCATGGCAGGAATGGAATGAGCAGGAAGAAAACCCTTTCTATCAAAAAGTTGACATGGATAACATCGCACTCATCGGTCATTCGCGGGGTGGTGAAGCCGTAGGGCATGCAGCACTTTTCAGCCACCTCCCATTTTACCCTGACAACGCCAATGAGATCTTTGATTTTGACTTCGACATTCGTTCCATCATCGCCATTGCCCCCTGCGACGGGCAGTACCAGCCCGCTAACATACGCACACCGCTTACTGATATAAATTACCTGGTATTGCAGGGATCTCATGATGCCGATGTATCGTCATACCAGGGGATGCGTCAGTTCAACCGGATCCGCTTTACCGATGACTTTGACGGCTTCAGAGCCGGTATTTATATCTGGGGCGCAAACCACGGACAGTTTAACACCGTTTGGGGGAGAACCGACTTCCCTGCCCCGCGCATTAACTTTTACAACCTGGCACAGCTGATGCCTGAAGAAGATCAGCAAAGCATTTCAAAGACCTATATCAGCGCTTTCCTGGATGCTACATTGCGAAATGATACAAGGCTCCGCAAAATGTTTATGGATTATCGCCATGCAAGGCACTGGCTGCCGGAAACCATCTACATAAGCCAGTATGAAGAAGCCGGTGCCGAATATATCTGTACTTTCACGGATGATCTTGATCTGAGCACCGGAACCCTGGCCCACAGTACTATTCATACGGAAGATCTCAGCATCTGGCGAGAACAAACATTGTTCTTAAACTGGGGAGATTATGATACACGCGCACTTTTTCTGGGATGGAATACCACTGAAAACGATACACTTATGCCATCTTATACAATAGAGTGGCCATCAGAAACAATTACAACCAACAAACAATCCAAGCTTATTTTCTCCCTTGCCGAAACAACTGAACGGGCAGACCCTCCCGGCAAAAATGGCCAGGAGAGTGATGAAGCAACAGAAGTGCAGGAAACAGAGCCCATCTCCGATGAGCATGATGAAAATGATGAAAATAATGAAAACCAGCAAATTGAAATCCAGGAAGACACAAATAAAGAAGATGAATTCATAGACTTCACTATTCGTTTGACCGACACCAACGGGGCTTTCCTGGAATTCCCACTAAGCAGCTTTTCACCCGTTCAGCCCACACTAAAACGAAAGTTCACCAAACTGTCCAGCATGCAGAACCCCGCCGAATCAGAAATCATTCTTCAGTACTTTTATTTTCCGCTTGGGCAGTTTGCAGAAGATCATCCTGATTTTGACTTTGAAAACATTAACAGTGTGAGATTAATTTTTGACATTACGCAGGAAGGCGTGGTGGCAGTCAATAATATTGGTTTTATTAATTGAACAACTGTGCAGCTTGAATCATTGCCTGCAGCCAATAATTCAAGCTGGTGGAAGCGACTCAGTTTTGCAAATAAAACACTTATTCAATTTATTTTTAATCCAAATTAAGAATTTTTATACTTTTGACGAAAAGTATTCACACTGCCACAATTCAGTTTCAGTTTAGAAGCCGAGTATTGGAGGTTGGAGGTTGGAGGTTGGAAGTTAGAAGCTTGATATTAGAGGTTGGATGATTGTTCTGAATACATTTGTTAGGCTCATGACAGATTCCGCACAAAGGAATGCGAGATACTGCAATATCAAAGAGATTTTTCGCGATCGCTACTAATGACAGTTTTTGTAATGTACTGAATACGTAATTCTTATGTTTTTAAACAACTACAGCTCTTTATCCATTGCCGTTGGCTTCAGCCAACGGGCAAGAAATGGCACAACTCCCAGGGGGACTTTAGTCCCAGACAAGCTTGCAGAGGCTCTTATTTTGGGGCTAAAGCCCCCCTGAGTGTAGTACTGCCTTCTATCCGTCAGCTAAAGCAGACGGCAATGGATATGCCCACCATGTCATTCCCGCATTGTGGCCAGCGCCTTTTCGCGGGGGCTCCCCACTCAGAATGACAGGTGATTTCCAGCTTTTATACGGCTTCGCCCTTTCAGTCACAGATGTGACCTAACAGATCTGACCGTTGGGCAAAGGTAAAACACCCTTGCACCAGATATCTGCAGAAACGCAAATTTTTTCCAAAAATAGGGAATCTAA
>SKOK01000048.1 GCA_007120085.1 Bacteroidales bacterium
GCTGCCAGCATCTTTCACTTCGCCGAAATCCCCGTCCCGGAACTGAAAAAATATTTATTAAATAACAACATCGCCGTAAGAATGTAAAAAAGCCCGAAGCTCGAAATTCGGAGTTGGGGGCACCAATGTATAGGCCGGGCTTGACCGGACTAAAATATATTAAATCAGGAAATTATGTAGTGACAGGGCTTGACCTGTCAAACCGAAATATAAACTCATGAAAATAAATTTCGAAAAATCCGCCGGCCTCGTGCCTGCCATCATCCAGGATGACAAAACACTGCAAGTGTTGATGCTGGGCTATATGAATGAGGAAGCCTACCTGAAAACAGTTAAAGAACAAAAAGTTACCTTTTTTAGCCGGAGTAAGGAACGGCTATGGACAAAAGGGGAAACATCAGGGAACTTTTTGATTGTGAATGACATCAGGATCGACTGCGACCAGGATGCCATTCTCATAAAAGCCACACCCCAGGGGCCAACCTGCCATACAGGCAACACATCCTGCTTCAGTGAAGAAACGCCACAAGGTTTTTTATACCAGCTGCAGGAAATCATTGCACAACGCATTGAGAATGATGCAGATAATTCATACACCAATAAGTTATATAAAAAGGGGATCAACAAAGTGGCTCAAAAAGTCGGGGAAGAAGCCGTGGAGCTAATCATTGAAGCAAAAGACAACAACACAGCACTGTTCAAAGGTGAAGCGGCTGATTTACTCTATCATTTTTTGATCTTGCTTAAAACAAAAGGAATCAAACTGGAAGATATTGAAGATTTATTGATGAAACGATCCAAGCGCAGTTAATCCTTCCGAAATTCCTCAATGATTAATCCACAACCGACAATCCACAATCGGCAATCGCTAATCGTTAGTTAGCCTTTATCACTTATTACCTCCAGCCGCTCACGGTCGAATATTTCAATCTGGTCGCCATTGATGCTGATGATGCCCTCCTCCTGGAATTTTTTTAAAACCCGGATAACACTTTCCTTTGTAATACCCGAAAGATCAGCCAAATCCTGCCTGCAAAGACTTAAATAAAAAGGATTTTCGGGATAAATTTTTGGGTGGAGGTATAAAAGTGTATCAGCCACTTTACCAAACACGTGTTTGTGGGTGCAACTGGAAATCCTGTCGAACAGGCCCAGAGCCTGCCTGCTGATGCGCTGAATGAAATCATAGGAAAAAGCCTGGTTGGAAAAAAACAGTTCCTTCATCACATTAATATCGATCAGGCAAGCCGTTGTTTCCTCGGCAGCCAGGGCCGTAAAATGATGGTGCTTATCAACAAAGAAACCAGGTTCATAAATATAGTTAACCGGCCGCATCAAACCAATGATAAGGTTCCGGTTACGCTGATGCTCAATGTATAATTTCACCAAACCCTGTGTTATGCATATGAAATTATAACATGGAGTACCCTGTTTGAATATGATCTCACCTGGCTTATAACGAATGCTGACACGATGGCTGTCAATTTTTTTCAGCTCATCTTTATCCATATATTTAAAGACTTCCGAATTTCTGCCGCATAAGCTGCAATTGTTATGATATTCCTGCGCCATGTCTGTTTTGTCAATTTTTGGACACACTTTGATGATGCGAATTTACGAAAATTTTACATGAAGCAGCTTTTTTATTGATATATATCAATCAAAATTGTAAAAATATCAATCTAAAAAACAATAATAACAACAATAATGACCTTTTATATCACCCCAATAATATTGGAAAATATAAAAATTCTGTCTTTATTTGAACAACCATAAATGCTGTTAAGATGAACCACCACATACCAAGTAAATTATTAAGAATTGCGGCAGTTTTTTTCATGGCAATGATTGCCATAACTGCCTGTGAATATGAAACTATAGAGATAGATGAGCTTGATCCGGATGAGGTGCTTTCCTTCTCCGGAGACATCATCCCGATATTCGAAAAAAGCTGCACTTCATGTCACCGGCCGGGTTCCACTTCGCCAGATCTGACTGCCGATAATGCATACAATTCAATTGTTCCGAATCTGATTGACCTTGAAAATCCGGAAAACAGCACAATATATAATACGCCCAATCCTTCATCAGGAGGGCACGCTTTTCAGAAATATACACAAGCGGAAGCTGCCCAGGTTTTGCAATGGATAAAACAAGGTGCAGAAAATAATTAAATGGTCCTGACCTGTACTTCAAAACAGATATATAATGAAAAGAACTTTACTAATTTCAGGCATTTTTTTGATGTTGTGTCACTTCGTCATAGCCGATGATGAAACACCTCCGGACCTCCCGGTCAGAAGTCCTTTTGCCAGCGGGATACTGATAGACAACCAAACCACGGTCATTTCTTCAAAAGGCACATTGGAAATGTACATCCAGCATAAGTTTGGCCATATCGACAATGGGCTAACCGACCTCTTTGGCATATATGCTCCGGGTGCAAACGTAAGAATGGCGTTGAGTTATGTGCCATTGAAAAACTTACAGCTTGGATATGGCCTCAGCCGCATTAATATGTACAGTGATTTTTCAGTAAAATACACCCTGCTGGAGCAAACGCGACGCAATACCATTCCCGTAGCCGTAGGACTTTATGGCAACATGGCCATCGACGGGCGCAATGAAAGCGCATTTGGCAAAAACTACCAGTTTACCAACCGTTTCTCCTACTTTTCACAGCTGATCGTGGGGCGCCGGTTCAATGACTTTGTTTCAGTGCAGGCCAATGCAAGTTTCACACACTTCAACATTACGGAGGACCTCATCGACCACGACAAGATTTCAGTGGGCTTTAACGGGCGTGTAAACATATCACCCCAATCGTCCATTTTGTTTCAGTATGATGTACCATTGAAAATTAAAGAGATCAGCGAATACAGGGAGTTTCACAACCCTGCTAAACCAAACATTGGCCTGGGGTGGGAAATAAGGACAAGTACACACGCCTTTCATATCTATTTGTCCTCCACTGATGGCATGATACCCCAGTACAATGCCCTGTATAACCGCAACGACTGGACCGACGGTGACATCATGTTCGGATTCAGCATCACGCGCCTGTGGAGTTTTTAATCAATAAAAATCAACCTTTTTAAAAACAAATACTAACATAAAAATGAGAACTACAATTGTATTAACCTTTTTAGTAGCCATTGTTGCCATTGGCTCGCTTTCATTCATTACGATTCAGGATCAAAAAACCGGTGGCCCTTGGGACATCCCGCAGGAATACATCGACATGGAAAACCCGCACAAAGGCGACTCATCGCTGGATCGCCTGGGCCGCGCAGGTTATGCACGACACTGCAGGTCGTGCCACGGCCGCAATGGTGAGGGCGACGGGCCCATGGCAGCTCAGCTGGAAACATTTCCGGGTGACTTTACAAAAGCTGAATGGCACGAAAAATATAATGACGGCGAAATATATTACATGTCTTTCGTGGGGAGGGATGAGATGCCCAATTTTGAGAGCAACATCACTGACATTGAAGAAAGATGGGCAATAGTTAATTACATTCGCAGCCTGAAGGACTAAGCATTTATTCATTGATTTCATTTTGGGAATAAATCAGTATTGCTGCCGGCAACGATTGGGATCATTTCATTAATTCATGGTATCGACATGACGAAACCTGCAAAAATTAAATTAACCGGCCTCCTGCGCTGGATCATCCCCTTGTTCGTTTTAGGTGCGGCCTGGGTATATTCGACTGCCAGCCAGCTGAACGATGCTTATGTTAATGACGTAAACATTGAAGACCTGATTGACGCAGAAAGCCTGGAATGCCTTGACTGCCATAGCGCCATAAGGTATAACCTGGAGAATCCTTATACCGGCGAGGTGGTATCAATGAAGATGTATGAAGAGTTAAGGATTGACCCGATGGAGTATGCCAGCTCAACACACGGCTCTTTTGCCTGTACAGATTGTCATTCCTTTGAATATGAAATACATCCGCATCCAATTGAGGCCAAATTTGATTACGAATACACCTGTCTCGACTGCCATAGTGCCGGTGAGCAGTTCGCCCAGTTTAATTTTCACACGATAGAGGATGAATTCATGCGAAGCGTGCATGCCCCGGAACACATCGAAGACTTCAGCTGCTGGAGCTGCCACAATCCCCACACCTATAAGCTGACTACACGGGAGTGGGGCAGTGTAATTGACATCGTGGCACACAACAACGCAATGTGCCTTGGATGCCACGGCGACATCAGCCACTATGAAGTGCTTATTGAAAGACAGCTAACCAACATGCTGTCAAAACACGAATGGCTGCCCAATCAAAGCCTGCATTTCCGCAAGGTAAGATGCATCGACTGCCATGCAGCAGTCAACGAAGACATCCTAATCCCACACGATGTACTCCCGGCAGACGAGGCCGTAAGAAATTGTGTTGATTGTCATTCAACAAATTCAATTCTGCTTGCAACCCTCTACAAGCACCAGGTCGTGGAGCGCCGCAACAGGTTTGGCTTCTTTAATGCCGAGATCACCAGCGAAGCCTATATCATTGGAGCCAACAGAAATTATTATTTCAATGTGATCAGCCTCGTCATCTTCGGATTGGTGCTGCTGGGGATCGCCATACATGCCAGCCTGCGCTATATCAACTACAGGAAAAGAAAAAAGATGAAAGCATCAAGCTGACAAAATACGGCACGCAATATGTAATTTAATGTATGAAGCTGAACTGTCAAATATAAAATTTAACTGATGGCAAAAAGCAAACGACTATACCTGTATCCATTCTGGCTGAGGATATGGCACCATGTAAATGCCGTGCTCATGATCATTTTGATCATAACGGGTCTGAGCATGCAGTATTCAAACCCAGTATATCCGGTAATACGTTTTGACCTTGCCGTAAGCTGGCACAACCTTGCCGGAATACTGCTCACTGTTTCTTATTTTATTTTCCTGATTGGTGTATTGTTCACTTCGATCGGGAGATATTACGTCATCAAAACTGAAGGTCTGGCAGTTTCTTTTGCCAAACAGCTTCGCTACTACCTGATCGGTGTTTTCCGCGGCGAAAAAAACCCTTTCCAGGTTACTGAAAAAAGGAAATTCAACCCAATGCAGCTGATCACCTATAACCTGATCATGCACGCCATCACACCCATCACATTCATCACTGGCTGGGCACTTATTTATCCCGAAACAATTGTATTAAATGTGTTTGGCTACAGCGGCATCATGCTGACCAGCCTTGTGCATACCATTGCCGGCTTTTTAATTTCCATATTTCTGATCATCCATTTATACGTCATCACGATGGGAAAAAGCACACGTGAAAACCTGAAAAGCATCATCTACGGCTATCATGAAACGCATGAGGGTGATGAAGAGCATGAATAAATACCAGCAACATTAATAGTTCCGACCATATAACCACTTAACAACCAAAACTATGAAAAGAAATCTTACTTTATTTGTTTTTTCGGCTGCCTTTAGCGTCATTCTTGGTTCCGTGCTGATATCTGGATGTACCAAGGAAGGCCCGGAAGGCCCTCCCGGGATGGACGGCGCTGATGCCACTGAGACCTGCATGACCTGTCATAATTTTTCAGAGGACCTTGTGGCAAAAATTGGTCAATATTATAATTCAGCGCATGCCAGCGGAAACAACATCAACCGCAACAACCCAAACTGTTCTCATTGCCACACCAGCCAGGGGTTCAGAACTTTCCTTGAAACGGGAGAGTCCGTTGCTGTTCCGGAGCCTACAGCCATCAATTGCCGTACCTGCCATCCAATTCATGAAACCTACACCTTCGATGATTACCGCGTGCGCACGGATCATCCCGTTAGCATGATTCTTGCAGAAGGCACCTATGATCACGGCAACTCAAACCTGTGTGCCAATTGTCACCAGGCACGCCCGGTAAGCCCATTCCCCGTGCCGGGTGAAACAGGTGAGCTCACCATTACCAATGCAAGGTTCGGGCCGCATTACGGGCCACAGGCAAATATATTCATCGGTAAAGGTGGTTATGAAATTGCCGGCAGCATGCCTTACCAGAATTCAGTCCACACGAACATCATCTCAGATGGCTGCATCACCTGCCACATGGCCCCACCGGTTGGCTATGATGCCGGAGGCCACCAGATGAGTATCAAATATGGTACCAGCTCATACAATTATTCCGGATGCTCCGGTTGTCATACAGATGCTGCTGAACTTACGGCCATGATGAACAACAACAGGGAGGAGATCTATGACCTTACGATAGAATTGCGCGACCTGCTCATTGACCACGGCCTGCTCAACGAAGGCAATTTGCTGGTGCCCACACCGATAGATGTAACCCACGACCAAGCTGGCGCCATACTCAACTACAAATTCGTGTATGGTGACAAGAGCCACGGTGCACACAACTACAAATATGTAAAAGCCCTGCTGATCAATAGCATAGAATCGCTGCAATAACATTTTTCAGCAAACAGGTTATTAAAAAGCCTGATATGGAAGATGAATCATGAACAGGCTGCAGGCACTTCTGGGGAAATGCCTGCAACCTGTTTTTTGTTAGACATATTCGTCCTTTTGATGTACTTTTGCACAAATAACAGCCAAAAATCGTTGCAAGCAAAAGCGGACATAAAAGAATTCCTGGAAGAAAAGGTTGCAAAGTACAACAACCCGGAATTCATTGAAACTGACCCCATTTTCGTACCACACCAGTTTACACTCAAAGAAGACATTGAAATCGCGGGCTTTCTCACAGCCTCGCTGGGCTGGGGAAACAGAAAATCCATCATCAAAAACTCCTTGCGATTAATTGCCCTGATGGACAGTGCGCCCTATGACTTTATCCTAAACCACAAGGAACACGACCTGGAAAGAATGGATGGCTTTGTGCATCGTACATTCAATGCAACTGATGCAATGTATTTCATGCAGGCACTGAAAAATATCTACCAGCATAAAGGCGGACTGGAAAAAGTGTTTGCTGGTGCCGTTGCGGAAAAATCTGTGATTCCGGCCATCAGCCACTTCCACAAAGTGTTTTTTTCGCTGCCACACCCACGAAGGACCTGCAAACATGTATCCAACCCGGGAAAGGGCAGTCCGGCAAAAAGGATCAATATGTTCTTGCGATGGATGGTTCGTTGTGATAAACAAGGCGTCGATTTTGGTCTCTGGAAACACATAAATCCCAGCCAGTTATCCTGCCCGCTTGACATACACTCCGGAAATGTTGCCAGGAAGCTGGGCTTGCTTACGGTGAAACACAATACCCTGCGTGCCCTTGAAGAACTGGATGCAAGCTTACGTTCCATGGACCCCTCTGACCCGGTCAAATATGATTATGCCTTGTTTGGGTTGGGTGTTTTTGAGCGGTTCTGATCAAAATACCCATAAATAATCAGGCATTATCCAGCATCACAAGAATGTTTTTCATAGCTTTGTAATGACAAAGGCAATTATATGAAACGCACACCCGAAGATTTTTAACGCACAGGGGAATGATTGTCGATTACCGATTGACGATTGATTAGGGAGAGGGGCCGGGGGTGAGGTCGCAAAAGTCCGCACTGATTCTTCTTTGCGTTTTTTGCGTGTCTTTCATTTTGCGTTTGCGAGAAATAAAATCACAATTCTTTGATTAACAGCACACTGAATTATTATAAATAGCTGAAAACGCAAACAGATGAACGATCAACACGTAAAATTCATAACAGAAGCCATCGAGATGGCGGCTGAAAATGTAAAAAACGGGAATGGAGGTCCGTTCGGCGCCCTCATTGTAAAAGACGGGAAGGTAATCGGTCGCGGAGTGAACCGGGTCACAAGCACAAACGACCCCACCGCCCACGCTGAAGTGGTGGCCATCCGGGATGCCTGCAACAATGTGGACCATTTTAAACTGGAGGGTGCGGTGATTTACGCGAGCTGCGAACCTTGTCCGATGTGCCTGAGTGCCGTTTACTGGGCGCGCATCAGCGCCATTTACTATGCTGCCGACAATACGGATGCCTCCAAAGCCGGCTTCGATGATTCATTCATCTACAAGGAGATTCCACTGCCGCACGAAAAACGGGCAATCCCCATCACGCATGTACATACGGAAATCGCAGACAAACCCTTCGAAACCTGGGTGAAGATGGAGCAAAGAATTGATTACTAATTATACTGAACCCAGGTTTCAGGACGCTCATTCGCTAACCTTTGCAGGCTTACGGTCAAAACTCCTGATCTGCGAAGCGATGCTGCCAACTTTGGCATAAAGCCTGTCAATGTCGAGTGTAACAAGCCTGCGATCCTCCACAAGCACGCGGCC